>JAZSCY010000337.1:0-2545 GCA_045530875.1 Eubacteriales bacterium | reverse complement strand
TGGATGGTTTCTTGTTTATGGTGCGGAAGACGGGACTTGAACCCGTACGGAGTGATCCACACGCCCCTCAAACGTGCGCGTCTGCCGGTTCCGCCACTTCCGCGTGACCGTCCATCAGTATAGCACGGATTCGTTTTTTTGTCAAGACTTTTTTCAAAATCCGCCCTTTTTACGCCCCTTGCAACCGGTCGAAAATTATAAAAAATTATACCTATCCAATATTGACATCCCCCATATCCCCATGCTATAATGCGCTTAAAGATACCCGACAAAAACACAACTGTTTGGAGGAAACGAATATGCGCAAACTCGCTTATCCGCAGCCCGATTTTGCACGGAATGAATGGCTCAATCTCAACGGAAGCTGGGATTTCTCCTTTGACACTCCCGCTTTGGATCAGACCATTGAGGTGCCCTATCCCTGGGGCTCTCCCCTCTCCGGTATTGAGGATTCCCGGGATGCCACCGCCTACTACCGCCGCACGGCAAGATGGAATCCGGCGGGAGAGCGCATCTATCTGATCTTCGGCGCCGTGGATTACACCTGCGAGGTTACGGTAAACGGTGTATCCGTCGGCACCCATCGGGGCGGTTATGCCCGTTTTGAATTCGATGTCACCGATCTGTGGAAGCGGGAGGAGGACAACGAGATCCTGGTTTGCGCCACCGACACGGCCGAAAGATCCCAGACCTACGGCAAGCAGGGATATGGCGACGCCCGCGGCATCTGGCAGACCGTATGGCTGGAATCCCGTCCCGCGGCCCACATCGTCTCCTTCTTCGTGCAGACGAAGCTGGACGGCACGGTTACCTACGATGTGGAGTTGACGCAGGATGCCGAGGGGCAGATTCTGACGGCAGATTTTGATGGTGTGCATACTGAAGCCTGTGTGCAGAACGGACGTGCCCATCTGGTTATGAATATAGAAAATCCCGCACTCTGGACGCCGGAGGATCCCTATCTGTATGAGGGAACGCTGTCCGTCGGCGGAGACGTAGTATCTACCTATTTCGGCATCCGCGAGATCGGCACCGATGTATTCGGCGCGAACAACCGCCGCTACATCACCCTGAACGGCAAGCCCTATTTCATCAACGGCGTGCTGGATCAGTCCTTCAATCCCCAGGGATTCTTCACCCTGCCCTCCGACGAGGATTGCCGGGAGGAGATTGTGCGGGCAAAACGTCTGGGATTGAACATGATGCGTATCCACATCAAGGCAGAGGAGCCGCTGAAGCTGTATTGGGCAGACCGTCTGGGTATGCTCATCATGGCGGATATTCCCTGCTTCTGGGGCGATCCCACGGAGGACACCAAGGCGCAGTATGAGTACGAGATGGAACGTCAGATCCTCCGCGACCGCAACCATCCTGCCCTGTTCTACTGGGTAGTATTCAACGAGTCCTGGGGCTTGTTCAACCACGGCACCGATGCCAGCGGAAACGGTATTTCCGCCTACACCCAGGAAACGGCAGATTGGGTTGTAAAATGCTATCATCGGGTAAAGGAGATGGATCCCACCCGTCTGGTAGAGGATAACTCCGTATGTAAGCGGGATCACACCGTGACGGATGTGAACTCCTGGCACTTCTACTCCAACGGATACACCCGGGTGAAGGGCGTTATAGACGATTTCTGCAACACCGCCTACATCGGCACCCAGGCAAATTATAAAGAAGGCTACACCATGGGGGATGTTCCCTGCATGAACAGCGAATGCGGTGCGGTATGGGGTGTCAAGGGCAACGCCGGTGACAGCGACATCGCATGGCAGTACAAGTACATGATCAACGAATTCCGACTCCACGACAAACTGTGCGGATTCATCTTCACAGAGTTCCACGATGTGGTCAACGAATTCAACGGATACTACAAGATCAACAACGACGACAAGGAGTTCGGATACGGTGACTTTGGCATGGGACTCCGGGATCTGCATTCCCAGGATTACCTGGGCGCGGATTTTGCTCCCATGACCACGGTAAAACCCGGTGAGAGCATCCGTGTTCCTATGATCGCCTCCAGCTTCAGTGATGCCCGTCACGGCAAATCCCTGACGGTGGCCTGGCAGCTGACGGTGCTGGATCCCCTGGACGGAGATTACGTAGCGGACAGCGGCGAATACCGTCTCCACTGGAGCGGATACGGTGGATTCCCGGCCGGTGAGATCCTCACAGAGGCCCCCTTCCATGATGGAACGGCCGTTTTGTCCTGGGCACTGATGGACGAAGAGGACATCGTTATGCAGAACTATCTGCTCTTCGATGTGGACAGCGAAGGAAGGGATGACGCACTGGTGCTGGAACCTTCGGATTTTGCCTCGGCCGGCTTTGCTAAAGCATTTGCGGTACAGCAGGGCAACAAGCTGAACGGCCTGGGCAAGAGCGGCGAATTTACGGCAGAGGTACATACGGCGGACATCCCCGGCTTGACCGATGCGGACAATCTGCGCATCGTGCTGGAGGCATCCACCCGCGCAGCCATGACCCGGGATTACCCCGAGGACATGGTGGAGAAGAAGGTGGATCTGGATTACATGCTGGG
>JAZSCY010000100.1:0-4712 GCA_045530875.1 Eubacteriales bacterium | reverse complement strand
TGAGCGCGGCGCGGTATTCCTTTCGCTTTTCCGCATCCTCCTCATAGCGGATCATCAGATACGCCCCACCGTGACCGCTTTTCAAAAAGTTCAAAAAACTGTAATTGTGATAATTATTCAAATAAAGTTACCTCATTTATTCAATTCTGGTGGTTTGACATACCATGCCTTTCCAAGGTAGTAGGTCCAGGATATTTTTATGGTATCAAAATAGAATGTACAAGAGAAAGAGTTGTGTTCTTCCGTTACGGCTTCCAGTTTGGCGATGAAGTGTCCGTCTGCTTTTTCCACGTCCAACTTCAAGACAGTGAACGGACTATGCATTTTGTCGATGAGATCTCTATCTTCCTCACTCAGACGGAATCCGTCCATTTGGAGGTAGGCAGAATCCAGTTCTTTGTCGTACTCCTCCGGATTGTACACCGTGTGTGAGTGAATATTCAGATGCTTAATCGTTCCGTGGAAAAACCCGGGGGTTGATTTAAACGGATTTACCTCCGCATCGTGGAATTCAAACAACTCTGCTTCGTTCACGCTTTTGTATTTACTGTTCCAACGAGCGGGGGCTGGCGTTGGCCCAAACTCTTCCACGCCGCCACCTAAATAGAGCTCAGACATGTATTTATTGTCACAGAAAAAGATAGAACGCTGACACAACGGCCAGTCATGGTAGACCACATTGGTGTACTTCGTGTGAATAAGTTCTGCTGTGGTATTATAGTGACCGTCCTCAATCACGCCCAACATGCTTCCATTCATGGCGTACTCCAGAGCAAGACGCAAATCGGCATCATCGGTGATTCTGTACCATGCAAAGACCTGGCCGGCCGGGGCAGGGATCGCCTCTTCCTGCATAAAGGAGGGAAGCGTTTCCGTGGTCAGAAGCAGATTCTCGGGCGCAAATAGGCCATCCTTGGCAGCGCCCGCAGGACGCACAATGGCCAGCTTTCCGTCCGGTGTGCTCTTTTCAAGCTGCCGGAAAATGGACATGAGATCCTCCGTGGGGCAATCCACCGGCAGGGAAATGTATCTCCAAGTTGCTGTCACACCGCCCCGTTTCTGTTGCGTCAGCCGCAAGCCGGGCAGATCTATCAACCGCCAACGGGCAGAGTCGGCGATTACATAATGTTCCTTCTCCATCACATCCCGATCGAAGGTGCATCCGGCGGTGCAGACGGTGGTTCCCGGCATCACATCAAATAGCAAGCCGAAGACATCAAGAAAGGTGTTCTTGGTACGGATGTGCCATTCGCGCACATTCTGAAAAACGATTTCCACCACGGGCGTTTCCTTCATGGAGGTGATCATAAAAGTGAGGGACAATTCCGTTCCGAATAGGCTTGCGCTGGTTGTCGAGCAGTTGGAGCGCACATTGCCTTGGTAGGTATAGTTGGTAATATAGGCATCGTGGAATCCGTTGAACAGCTCCAGAAGATACTGTGCGTCCTCCTGTGTCCGAATATCGTGAAATTCATACATAAGAATCACCTCGCAATTTTGGATTGTAAAATCATTATACCATACGGAGGGAAACAGCGCACGGACAAATTGCATGAAAAATAGTATTATTTACAAATTCCCCCGTGCTGGCCATCCGATTTTACCATAACCCTTGTTTTTCCACTTTCGGGATGATATAATACAGAGGAAGACCTCATTTGAAGAAAGGGTTTCGTATGAAAGAGAAATTTACTGAGTTGGCCGGGATTTTTTGTCTGCCCGGCGAGATAACCGGCATCGAACTGATCAGCAACGGCAATATCAATACCACCTACGATGTGCATATGACCCATGAGGGAAAAACGGAACGGTATGTGTTCCAGAAGCTGAACATTTTTGTGTTCAAAAGCCCGAAGAAGATCATGAAGAATATCGAAAAGATCACCGCCCATATCGCCGATAAACTGGCGGAGGCAGGGAAGAGCCGGGACTGTGTTATGCATTTCGCGCACACCGCAGACGGCAAGAATTACTACATGGATGAGCAGGGTTTCTGGCGCATCTCCGAATATGTGCCGGGCAGTGTTACCTACAACTCCTGCGAGGATTTGGATAAACTGCGCTCTGCCGGCCGGGCATTCGGTAATTTCCAGACCATGCTGTCGGATTTTGATGCCACGGCTTTGTATGAGACCATTCCCAATTTCCACAACACCCGCTCCCGTATCGCTGTGTTCTTCCGCCATGTGAATGAGGATCCCTGCGGCCGTGTGGAGGAAGTGCGGGAGGAGATCGAGAAAATCCGCGCTTTCAAAGATATGGCCATCCGTCTCAATGAATTGGTGGACTCTCAGGAGTTGCCTTTGCGCGTCACTCATAACGATACCAAGATGAACAACGTCCTCTTTGACGGCGAAACCGGCGAGGCCAAGACCGTAATCGATCTGGATACGGTTATGCCCGGATTGGTTGCCCACGATTTTGGTGACGCCATCCGCTACGCCGCCAACACGGCAGCCGAGGACGAAAAGGATCTGAGCCTGGTTCATCTGGATATGAATCGGTTCCGCGCCTTCACGGAAGGATTTTTGTCCGAGGTAAAATCCGCGCTTACGCCGCTTGAGATCCGGACCCTGGCTCTGGGCGCGTTCACTATGACGGCAGAACTGGCGGTTCGCTTCCTGGATGACTATATCACCGGCGATGCCTACTTTAAGACGCTGTATCGGGGACACAACCTGGTACGTACCCGCTGTCAGATTCGCCTGGCGGAGGAAATGCTTTCTCGCATGGACGAAATGAACCGGATCGTGTCCGAGGTTTCCGGTGTTTCCCTCTGAGATTCGCTCCGCTGAACGGTGACCATTGAGAGGTGACTGTATGAAAGACCGTATTCTCGGCATCGCACGTGACGTGTTGAGTTTTTTTACCGTGGTCGTGTTGTTTGTTCTTCTCGGGAATGTTCCCGCCGGTTTTGCGGGAATCGATGGGCAAACCGCGCTGGATCAGGGATGGATCTACATTGACTACGCGTGTGTCATCGGACTGATTCTGATGCTGCCGCTTGTGTATTCTCTGGTTCGTACCGAGGTGGTTTATGATGACGGACTGCATGAGGCCTATATGGAAAAGCGGCATCAGTTCCGCACCTTTTGGGATAAGGCTGCCTTTTTCGCGGAGCAAACGCGCTTTTGGATCGAATCCGCCGCCTTTGCCGCCGTGTATTGGATTCTGCCGCTTAAGACGTTCAACCGCTGTCTTGTTTTGCAGCTTACGGACGGTACTCCCAGTGTGTCGGATAAGCTGATTTTGTTTGTTGCGCTGTGTCCTCTGTTTCTGCTTGCCGATTTGATCGCCCGGGTTTCGGCATCGAACCGCTGGCAAAGCTGTGTCTATAAAACGGAAATAGAGCAGAAGAAGCGCTTTGGGAAAATCCGCCAGTACGGTTTGTGCGTCCTGGCTTACGGCGCGGGAAGTGCGGCACTGATCGTGATGGTCGTTCCCGTCGTGATGACTTTGCTTACTCCCATTCTCGGGGAGATCCGGCAGAGCGAGGGCGTGCCCGGGATACTCATCGCTATCGGCGTACTGATCGCCTTTGTGTGGGGTGTGCGTGTTCTGAAAGCCTTTTTCACCCGCCGCGCCTTTTTTGCCAGACTCAAAAAAATCTGCGAGGAGAAGGGATACACCCTCTCTGATGTGAAGCATCCGTATTTGTCCGCCTTGTTTTTTGCGGCGGGGGAGAGCTTTTCGGTGCAGACGGAAAATAAGCGCTATTCCTGCAAGATGATAGGAAGTCTGAGAAAGCACCTTCCGCTGATACTGCATCCCGACGGAAACGGGTGTCACGTTCATACGGTTCGTCTGTACAAAACAGAGTTGTTCCGGTATGAAACCTGGTTTACCTTTGGGTATGAATCGGAGGATTCGCAGATTTTGATCGTGAATCCCGTGCCGAAAAAGGTGTACGGTCATGACGGCAGACGGACGGCACTTTTGGACAACGGAGATCGGGCGGGAAAATTCCGCTTCTATGCAGGCACCGCCTTTCTGAACGCTTTGGAGAGGGAATGCCTGGACCGATAAAAATAAAGCCATCGCTGAGCGCGATGGCTTTTTGTTATCCGATAATTTCTTCCGCATAGCGGACGGCTTCCATGGCATCCCGTGCGTATTTGTCCGCACCGATCCGGTCGGCGTAATCCTTGGTCAGAACCGCGCCGCCCACGATGATCTTGCACCAAGAGGCCCGCTTTCTTAGAAACCGTATGGTTTCCTCCATGGCGGGGACGGTGGTGGTCATCAACGCGCTGAGTCCTGCCAGCGGAGCATGATTTTCCACAACCGCGTCCACGACAGCCTCGGGGGGCACATCCTTGCCCAGATCGATCACGTCAAATCCGTAATTCTCCAGCAGCAGTTTTACAATGTTCTTTCCGATGTCGTGGATGTCGCCGTGTACCGTGGCGATCACAACGGTTCCCCGGCGATCGCTTTGGCCGCTGCCCGCCATGTGGCTTTTGATCACCTCAAACGCGGATTTTGCCGCCTCCGCGCTCATAAGCAGCTGGGGCAGATAGACAGTCTTTTTCTCAAATCCTTCTCCCACCGCATTCAAGGCCGGGATGATCTCTCCGTTGACGATCTCCAGCGGCAGCATGCTTCCCAAGAGAGATTTCGTGATCTCCGCCGCCTTGTCCTTGAATCCCTTGGCAATCGCCTTTTGCAGATCGGACAGATGATTCTCAGTGCCGCTCACAGCAAGTCGGAGG
>JAZSCY010000069.1:0-2844 GCA_045530875.1 Eubacteriales bacterium | reverse complement strand
AATGATGACACCGGATCCGGCGCCGGAGGAGATATACTGGAATCGCTCACTGATCACGTATTCGGTGGTGATCTCTACGACCGTGTTTTTTACCAGGCTGGCTACGTTATAGTAACTGGATGTGCCGCCTTCTGCGGACATGCCGTTGGTTGGAGATGCGGCGGACTGATAGATCACGCTGGGGTCTTTTGGCTGCGCGGTGGGAGATTGGGTGTCCGCCATCTGCGCTGTAGCCAGATAAGCGCCGCAAAAACCGGCCGCACAGGAAAGAAGCACGGTGCTGAGGCAGAGAACCACAGCCACGCCGGCAGACAATCCCTTCTTTGCCTTCTTTTTCTCCGGCTTCGGTTTCGGGGAGGGGGTATAGGATGTATACGTATATCCGTACTGCTGGGAATTGCCGTACATGCCGCCTTGGGGATTCTGCGGCGGGTTTGGGGTGTTATATACGGTTCCGTGCGGAGGCTGTGCCTCGGTGGGATTCGTTTGGATATTCTCTATCTTGGGAGATTCTGCGGTTGTATCTGTATTCTGAGCGGGAGACGTGCTTTTGTCTTCCTCACTTTCGTGTCGTTCAGGGGTGTTGTTGATTTCGTTTTCATCATGAAAATAGCCCGACATAATAGACTCCTTTCGCAGCAGAGTTGCTGTTTTCTGTGAGTATATTATATCGGGCGAATGTGATGATTATTTGAACACGCGTGAAAAACTGCTTGAATGTTGAAAAGATATTTACGCGCCAAGCTTTACGGTAACGATAAATCCGTTTGCGTTGTCGCCGGAGATCTCATATTCTCGGTCAGGCGGTACGGGAATATCCGTGGTGTCGCCCTCCATGGCGGGAACGTAGTAGATCATATAGCCGGCATCCGGCAGATGGAATCCGTCCGTGGTACCGGTCGAGCCATCCTCTGCCACAAGGAGCCGCTCACCCTCCCAAACGAATGTATGCAAATAGTCGTGATATTCCTCAAAGCACCGATCCATATCCGTGATCAGCCGTGCATGGGGGGCACCAACGTACCGGTAATGCCAGGGTTCCGATGCGCACCCGGTGATCTCCTGTGCTTTTTCCGTATAGCGAAGGAAGAATCCGTATTCCGGGGCATTTTCGATGATCCATGCGGCATCCTCGTACTCCGGGAAGTAGTACTGTCTTCCGTCGGTGAAGATGACCATGTCTATGGCCAGACCGGCGTGATGCTCGCTGTTTCCCGGAAGGGCGACATACAGAGAAGCTTTTTCCTCGCCCTGGGATTTGACACGGGACTCATACAGATCCTTTTGCGTTTGATAGGAGCGGTATCCGCTGGTTACCAGGACCTTTCTGCATCCGGTAGCTTCGCTGAAATCCAACAGCATCTGGTTGAAGATGGGTACAAGAGAGGAGTTCAGCGTCAAGGAGATCGTGCTGAGCTGATAGGTGCGGTCCTTGCTGGTGAATAAGTCAGTCTGCGGCTGTTCTTCCGGGAATACGAAGGGATGATTCCGGTTGATCAGGATCAGATTTCCTTCATGGATTTCGCTGTTGTTTACGGTAACGATAACGGAATCCGGCTCGGTAATAGGCGCGGGAGGACCGATGAATGCGGGATCGTAGGCTTCCGTCATGATCGTGTCCACCGGTGGTGTCACGGAAGGAAGCGAGTCGGATGCGGGCGTTGAATCTGCAATGTACGGATCTTTGGGATCATCCGGTGCCGATGCCTTGTTGCGGGCAGAAATGACAACCAGAGCAATGAGAATCACGCTCAGAAACAGAATGGCACAGATCAATGCGCCTGTAATGGACGAGGCACGTTTCTGGCGGTGGGTTGCCTGTGTATTATAAGCGTTTGGACGGTGTCCGGGCGAGTTGTAGTTCATAATCTCTCATTTCCATACTGAATTTCACACCATTCATTATACAGCATCACACGGGGAATGTAAATAGTCGGCGAAAAAATTGCAAAGAAAAGGGAAGAGCTGCGGCTCTTCCCTTAGATGCTTTTTTAATTACAGAGCGTCTTTTCTGGACAGGTTCATGCGGCCCTTTTCGTCGGTGCCCAGATATTTCACGCGGATCTCATCGCCCACGTTGCAAACATCCTCTACCTTCTCGGTACGCTTGTTATCCAGCTTGGAGATGTGCACCATGCCTTCCTTACCGGGAGCAAACTCAACGAATGCGCCGATCGGAATGACACGGGTTACACGGCCGGTGTAGATAGCGCCAACTTCGGGCTCGAATACGATACCGGCGATGGTAGCGCGTGCCGCTTCGATGCCGTTCATATCGATGCCGGAAATGAATACGCTGCCGTCGTCCTCGATGTCGATCTTGGCACCGGTGTCCGCAACGATCTTCTGAATAACCTTACCCTTCGGGCCGATAACGTCGCCGATCTTCTCCACAGCGATCTTCATGGTGATCATCTTGGGAGCGTAATCGGAAACCTGCGGACGAGGAGCGTCGATTGCCTTCAGAATAACTTCGTCGATGATGTAATCGCGGCCCTTGTGGGTTACTTCCAGAGCCTGCTTGATGATCTCGGGAGTCAGACCGTCGATCTTCAGATCCATCTGAATGGAGGTGATACCCTTGTGCGTACCGGCTACCTTGAAGTCCATGTCGCCGTAGAAGTCCTCAAGACCCTGGATGTCGAGCATGGTGTCCCAGCTGCCGTCCTCAGCGGTGATAAGACCGCAGGAGATACCTGCAACGGGAGCCTTGATCGGAACGCCTGCTGCCATAAGAGCAAGGGTAGAACCGCAAACGGAGCCCTGAGAGGTAGAGCCGTTAGAGGAAACGACGTCGGATACGAGACGGATAGCATAGGGGAATTCCTCCTCCGTAGGAAGAAC
>JAZSCY010000129.1:0-5743 GCA_045530875.1 Eubacteriales bacterium | reverse complement strand
GTACATGCCGCCCTCGGGAACATAGGAAAATCCGCCGTCGTAGGCGTACAGGATGCCCAGCGCCCGATCGTCCGTAGCGGTCACCCGCAGTGTCAGACGGCCGGCTTTTTCCCGGGCGATACTATAGGATACCACATCCGGCCGGTCTCTGTCCAGCGTTACTTTGAAATTCATCTCATTTTCCGTGGATCCCAGCTTGCCGAAGGAGGATTTGAGACGGATCTCGCACTCGTACTCGCCCTCGGGGAAGATGTATTCCTCATTATCCCCCGCCACGAAATTCCACAGCGGGATGGCATGGGTTTTCCGCGTCTGCCAGGAGAGATCCCCCTCCTCCCGTTCGTAGACGCACCGCCCGCCCGCGTCAAATATACGCACGCGGAGGGAGTCGATCTTCCGAAGCACACTCAGATGCAAATACAGAGTGTTGTCCCCATCCGCATCCAGAATGTTGTAGCGGGGATCGTATACATCCCACCCCACGGAGGCGGGATTTTTTACGCCGATAAAATGATCGTTATCCTGATCCGGCCGGAAGGTGAGATAACTTTTGGCCAGCACGGCGGGATCCGGGTCATATACCAGGGAATCTACAAGAGGTGCCTTGCTCCAGTCGCCGAAGAAAGCGGTGAAGGGATGGGACAAAATCTCGCCCCCCTCCTCGGTGAGGATGAGGAAGCCGTCCATAAAAAATCCGTTTTCGAATACGGCATCCATGGATTTCTTCTGTGCCTGGGACAGATTCACCCGCACATCCAGGGATTGTACCTCGCCGGGATCCAGTGTCAAGGTCACGGTTTTTCTGTTTTCGGCACCTTCATGGATGTTCTTTGTGCTATCCCCCAGATACACGGCGGCAGAGAGAATCTCGCTCTTGCCGGTCCGGGCGAGGATACCTTCTTTTTCCACCCATCCGTCGCTGTACACCGCGCCGGTGATGGTGTATTTCTTTTCCGTGTCCCCCAAATTCTTCACGGTGAGGGATACGTGCGCCGTACGATAGGGAAGTGCGCCCGCCACGGTAACGGATCGGCCGTCCTCATTGACCAGGCAGCTGGCGGGGAAAACACTGTCCTCGCTCACATATCCCGCGCCGGCCATCCGGGGAGACAGGCGATGTCCGTCCTCATCCCGCAAAGGATCGGCGGACTGAATGAGAAGCGGCAGTACATCCGCCTGGGTAAGACCGCTTTCCCGGCAGAACTGGGCACAGCGGGCAGCAAAACCAGCCGCGGCCGCCGCGGCGTAGGATGTGCCGGACAATTCCGCATACACCGTATCCTCGGCGAGGGCGGTGTGGATGGCCCCCATAAGACCTTCGCCGTCGCAGACAAAATCCACCGTTTTCGAAAGCGATCCGTCTACGCCGGAGGCAGAGAAGGCGGCAACGGTTTTTTCCAGTTTCGGGAACGTGGCCAGAACCGCGCCCGCGTCCGCCAGAATCGCCTCTGCTTCCTTATCCACCATCACGCCGGGGATGGGTGCCCCCTCCAGCGCCATGCGGGATACGCCATCTCCGGAATCCACCACGATGAAACCGATGGCACCGGCCTCGGACGCATGGGTGGCCTTTTCCACAAAGGAGATCTCACCCCGACGGACAACGGCCAACTTGCCCTCGGCATCAATGCCGCGATAATCCTCGGCCCGACCCACGCCCTCGATCCAGCACACGGGGATGTCCATCCCCGCAAAATATCCCGCAAAGGGAATGCCGAAATATTCGGAGCAGGAATCGGTGTAGGCCACGGGCGTTTCCTCCCCCTCCCCGATCCGCAGACGCAGGGTGCGGATGTTCCGGTAAGGATCTCCGGCGGCACCCACCACACTCAGACCGGGCAGATCGCAGATAGCGGATAAAGTGCTCCGATCCGTATACAGAACGGAGGGGATCTTTTCCACCGTATCCGTATTCACATCCCCCGCGCCGCAAAATACAGGCACGCCTATCTGGGCGGCCGCATCCAGCGCGGTGAGAAGATCTTCGTTTTCCGTAAGACCGTCCGTGTGTATCACGATGGCGGCGGCACCCAAACGGAGCGCATCCAGAATTGCCTGCGCCGCCATGGAGGCATCGATTCGGGAGGATCCGTCCGCCGCCGCCTTCATCAGAAGCAGCTGGGCATCCGGTGCCGTCCCCGCAACGGTGGGATCGTGAAGGACGGTGCCGTCCTCCAGGTGCTGATCTCCCGCCCCCGGCTTAAAACCGCCCGCCACCGATGCGGCGGAGGTGCCGTGGGAGGAGAGATTCCCCAAATTTCCCGCCCCGCCCGCGTAATCGAAGACGAAGGGGATCTTTTCGCTGATATAGTACGCCTCGCCGAACAGCCGGGCCACGTCCGATCGGGCGATGGCGGGGGAGGGCGGTGCGGTTTCAAACACGGGATGGGTGAGATCAAATCCGCTGTCGATCACGGCGATCACCTCACCGGCCCCTGTATAATCGCTCATACGGCGGGAAAGATCCGCCGCCGGGGCAGAGATTTCCCAGGCATAGGGATCAAACTCTCCCCGTCCGTCATCGGCGGACAGGGTGTAGGCGCAGGGAAGCAGCAGAGAAGCCGCCAGCAAAGCGGAGAGAATCCGTTTTTTGTATCCTGTCATGTTGCTGCCTCCTTCAGTTTCCGTACTGACGGTATACCGTCACGTTGCCGGCGTAATCCTCCGCCCGGACGTACACGTATTCCGCACCCTTGGGCCAGGCGGCGCTGAGGGATGCTTCGTGCACATCGGGATCATAGGCGGGGGTGAGGGTTTCACTCAGGGCGTAAGAATCCTCCCCGGTGGGAAGATAGATTCGGAGTTCCTTCAGATAGCCGTTATCCTCCGCCCAGGCGGTGATTTTTCCACCCGATACGGTGCATTTTACCGTAGGTTTGACGGTATCCACCGTCATGGGGATCTCCAAAATCTCCCGGCGTCCGCCGAAGGAGATCAGGATCAGGCGGACGGTGTACTCTCCGTCCTCCCAGATGAAGTTTTCATTGAATCCGTCCGAGCCGTCCCACAAGGGAAGCATGGTGGGGGTGAGAAGTCCCTCATCCACATATCCTTTGGGGATGGAGGGGCCCTTGTCCCGGAAGATCATCTCCCCGGAGGCGTTTTCCACCTCCACCTCGAAGGCGCTGATGTGCCGCAGGGGCTTCAGCGAAATAAAAATGCTGTCCGCCACGCCATCCCCGTCGGGGGAGAACATAAACAATTCCGAGAGAATTCCTGCCTCGGTCTCGCCGGCGCAGTAGGCCACATCGTCTCCGTCCAGATAGATGTACTGGCCGCCGTAAAAGCTTTCGTATCCGTCCCAGTCGCCGCCGTCCGTGAGGGGCGCGCCCTCCCAATCTCCCGCAAAGGAGAGGAAGGGGGTGGAGGCCACATGGGAGCCGTCGGTTTTCTCCGCCACCACGTATCCCTCCAGATAAAATCCGTTTTCAAAGATGGCGCCGTGGCTTTCCATATAGGCGGGATCTACTGTCACGTCCAGACGGACGGAGGTTTTCTCCCCGCCCTGCAAGGTGCACAGAATATCCCCGCTCTCTCCATCCAGAAAGATGTGCTCGTTCAGCTCCACCCGGGTGCGTGCGGGCACTTTTTCTGGCAGATAGGTGCTGTAGTGGACACCGTCTATCTCCACCGATCCGTCGGTGATGGTTTCGCACCGCAAACGGAGGGTAGTTTCCTCCGTGCCCGTGTTGAGCAGCACAAGGGAGAGGGAAAATTCTCCCGTGTTTCCGTCGCCCAGGGTGATGGATCCCCGTCCGTCCTCACTCATCATAAAGACAGAATCCGGTATCACCCGCAAAGCCCCCGCACCCTGTCCCCGGGGGGAATAGGGTGTGCCGGATGCATCCCGCATGGGCTCAGCGGCGGACATCATGCACATCTTCACAAAGGCAGATCGCTGGGCAGGCTCCACGGTGTCCAGAATGTCCCGATTGAGGGCCATAAATGCCGCCGTCATACCCGTGATCTGGGGGGCGGCCATGGATGTGCCCGTCATGACTGTGTACCCGCCGTCCACGGAGGCGGATACCACATAGGATCCTACCGCCGCAATATCCGGCTTCAGTACCAGATCTGATGTGGGGCCAAAGGAGGAATAGGAGGCAACGCCCCGGTTGCCGGAGGGGAATGCCCCCTCCTTTTTCGATACGGTAACGGTGCGGCCGTTTTGCATGGACAAAAAGATTCCGTCCATCCGGCCCACGCTGACGGCGGGGATGGGACTGTCCGCACCCACGCTCATCAAAAAGGCTTCCCCATCGTTCTGGGGATCGTATACGATGGCGGCGATGGCACCGTGATCCGCCGCTGTCTTGATCTTTTCCTCAAAAGTGATCTCACCCCGGCGGATGAGCACGATCCGTCCCCGCACGGTGAGATTGTCGTAATCCTCCGCCCGGCCCATGCCGCCTACTACGGCAAGGGATGCGGTTTTTCCGCCCAAAACCTCGGACAAAGTGGGCAGTCGGTGATTCGCCGATTCATCGGAGGGATCGTAGACGATCTTCCTCCCGGACACTTCTATGTAGCCCGCGTACACGATCTGGTTTACCGCCGCACCTACAGCGATGGCGGAATCCAGCACCGCCGGCTCGCTGGGCAGACCGTAATCGGGATCGGATGCACGGAACGTATCGGAGTACAGTCCCATGGCACCGGCACGTCCGTCGTTGCCCACGGCGCAGATCACGTTGACGCCCCGATTTCTCGCACTGCGGATGGTCTGTGCCAGCCGGCCCATGGATACCACCGTGGAGGACAGCGCCAGGGATCCCAGACTGAGATTGATCACGTCCGCCCCCAGCTTGATCGCATCCTCCATGGCCTTGACCAGCACCGTTTCCCGGCAGGATCCCTTTTCATCAAACACCTTCATAAGCAGAAGCTGTGCGCCGGGTGCCGTTCCGTACAATTCTCCGCATCCGGCGGCAGTGGCTGCCACATGAGTGCCGTGGGTGGAGGTGCAGATCACGTCCGTATCCTCATCCCCGTAGTGGTAGGCAAAGGGGATTTTGGGGGACACAAAGGTGGACTCGATATTTTCCTCGCCCACGTGGAAGATGGCGTAGGAGGTGCGCAAAAGATCCGGCAGATCCTCCCGGGCGATCTTTCCCGTAAAAGAATCCGGCACGGAGAAGGAAGGATGCTCCACGTTGAATCCCGTGTCCAGAATGGCGATTACGGAGCCCGCACCGGTGTCCGCCCGATCGGCACGGATGACGCCGTCCCGGGGATCGATATCCTTATCCCCAAATGTGCGTCCCCGGGCGGCGGTGGGGGCGGTAAAGATCGCCTCCTCCGTCACCGACAGGACACCGGGGGTATTTTGCAAAGCTTCCAGCCGGTTTTCGGGAACGGATGCCGCAAACGCATCAATCAGATCGTATTCATACAGCAATTCCGCCTCGCCGATGGCAGAGAGGATCTCCTCCGCCGCCACATTTTCCGCGGTGTCTACCATCACCGTCACCCGGGGGGATGGCTTTGGTGGGGCGGCGGTGAGGGGGATCATCGTAAAGGATACCGCCAGAGCCGCGGCCACCGTACGAAGCACAGATTTGGATTTCATCGGAACAATCCTTCCATAGTTATAAGAGTGGATGATACCATTATAGCGGAAGGCGTGGCGGAAAACAATGCATAAGGTGTAAACATGGCGAAGTGAGGGGAATTTTTTCGGGGGATGCGGGGGTGGGTTTTCCTCTCGCCATTTGATATGGCTGAAGTTGCTTGCCACTTTTTC
>JAZSCY010000307.1:0-8998 GCA_045530875.1 Eubacteriales bacterium | reverse complement strand
AGGTTGGTGCGGCTACCGAAACCGAGATGAAGGAGAAGAAGCTCCGCATCGAGGACGCTCTGAACGCAACCCGTGCGGCTGTGGAAGAGGGCATCGTTCCCGGCGGCGGAACCGCTTATCTGAACGTAATCGCCGACGTGGCTGCTCTGCTTGAGAATGCGGAGGGCGACGAGAAGACCGGTATCCAGATCGTTGTAAAGGCGCTGGAGGCTCCCGTTCGTCAGATCGCTGCCAACGCTGGCTTTGAGGGATCTGTGATCATCGATAAGATCCTTACCAGCGGCAAGAAGGGATTTGGCTTCGACGCATACTCTGAAGAGTATGTGGACATGATGGAGGCCGGCATCGTGGATCCTACCAAGGTTACCCGTTCCGCACTCCAGAACGCCGCATCCGTGGCATCCACCGTTCTCACCACCGAAGCGCTGGTTGTAAGCCAGCCTGAACCCGTTCCTGCGGCTCCTGCTGGCGGTATGGGCGGCATGGGCGGTATGTATTAAGATACGCTATCGGGGAAACCTCTTTGCAAAGAGGTTTCCCCGAACCCTTTCCAGAAAACCTAAAACAAAAAAGAGGGATACAGTTTGGGCTGTATCCCTTATTTTTGTGGAAAGTTTTCGCGGGGTGTGGGGAGCCTTTTTCAAAAGGCTCCCCACGTATCTCTTTCCCATCAAATCACAAAGCCGCCGTTTACGCCCAGTACCTGCCCGGTGATGAAACGCGCCCCCTCGCTTGCCAAAAAGACGCAAGCTGCGGCCACATCCTCGGGCGTACCGATCCGGCCGACGGGAGTTTCCTCCGCCAGTGCCGCCAGATCCTCCTCCGTGAAGCAGTCCAACATAGGCGTGCGGATCGCGCCGGGGGCGATGCAGTTCACCATAATCCCCGAGGGCGCCACTTCCTTGGCCAGCGCCTTCGTCAAGCCGATCACGCCCGCTTTGGCGGCGCTGTAAGCCACCTCGCAAGAGGCGCCGACTTGCCCCCACATGGAGCTGATATTGATGATCGTACCCTGCTTGCGGCGGATCATCTCCGGCAAAGCGGCCCGGCAGGCGCGGAATGTACCGCTCAGATTCACGCCGATCATCCTGTCCCAATCCTCGTCCGTCAGATCGGTGAACAGCTGTTGCTTCGCGATGCCCGCGTTGTTTACCAGCGTGTCGATAAAACCGTATTCTTCGGCCGCACGGGCGAATAGGACATTCACCGCCTCCGTATCCGCCAGATCGGCACACAGGGGCAGGGCAGGGACTCCGTAAGCATCTGACAAACGGGCAGCCAGAGTCTGCGCCCGATCCTCCCCCTTGTGATAATGCAGAACCAGGCCATAGCCGGCCCGGGCAAATGCTTCCGCGATGGCGGCACCGATGCCACCGGAGGCGCCGGTAATCAAAACGTAGCGCATATCGGTCTCCTTTGTGAAAAAGGGCTGTCGCGGATGTGCAACAGCCCTCATTTGAATTATTTTACTGCTCGTCGCCCTCGAAGGACTGGTAAGCTTCCGGATTATCGGTGGAGTACATAACGGGGGTCTCCTCAGCGGCTTCCTCGACAACTTCCTCAGCGGGAGTCTCGATCAGCGCACGGATGGACAGACCAACCTGATGCTTCTCATCATCGATGGAAACGATCTTAGCCTCAACGCTCTGGCCAACGCTCAGAACATCGTCGGGCTTAGCGATCTTGTGATCGGCGATCTGGCTGATGTGAATCAGACCGTCCACACCGTCCACAATCTCAGCGAATGCACCGAAGGGCATCAGAGAAACCACGGTAACGGTAGCGGTGTCGCCAACGGAGTACTGGTTGTTGAATACGAACCAGGGATTGGTCTCCTCGGTCTTGTAGCCCAGGGAGATGCGGCCGCGCTCACGGTCGAAGGATTTAACGAATACGCGAAGCTGATCGCCAACCTTAACGGCGTCAGATGCACGGCGGATGCGCTTCCAGGACAGCTCGGAGGTATGTACCATACCGTCTACGCCGCAGCCCAGGTCTACAAATGCGCCGTAATCCATCAGGCTCTTAACCACACCGTCGTAGGTCTTGCCTTCTTCGATCTCGTTCCAGAAAGCTTCCTGCTCTGCCTTCTTCGCCTCGCGGAGAATAGCGCGGATGGAGCCGTATGCTCTCTTTCTGTCTTCCTTGATTTCGATGATCTTGATCTGCTGGGTGGTGCCAACGATGGAAGTAAGATCGCCATCCTTCGGAACACCGGTCTGGGATGCGGGGATGAATACGCGAACGCTCTTTACAGAGATGATCACGCCGCCCTTAACCGCTTCAACGATGCGGCCTTCCAGGGTCTCGTTGTTCTCGTAAGCTTCTACGATCTTGGTCCAGTTTGCGTCGTTGTCAACGCGGGTCTTGTCCAGGGTGGCGATACCGTCGATATCGCTTACCTTGATAACCTTTGCCTTGATCTCATCACCGACCTTAAACAGCTCGGAGAGCTTTGCGGAGGGATCATCGGTCAGCTTTTCGTGAACGATAACGCCCGTCGTCTTGGAACCGAGGTCCAGATGGATCTCGTTCTGCGAGATCGAGGTGATGACACCGGTTACTACGTCTCCTGTATTTAAAGTTTTGAGTGATTTTTCGAGCAGTTCTTCAAAGTTTTCCATTTGCTCAGCCATTGTTTCTTCTACCTCCTGTATTACACTGTACGGCGTCGATGCGCCGGCAGTTATGGACACTGTTTGACTTCCGCTGAAATCTATGTGGCGCAGATCCGCGGCACTCTCCACCAGATAGGTGTGGGGGCACTTTTGTCTGCAGACCTCATAGAGCTTCAAGGTGTTGGAACTGGCGCGGCTGCCGATGACGATCATGGTATCCGATCGGGCGGCGAGTGCGGCGGCTTCCGTTTGCCTTTCTTCAGTCACACTGCATATTGTATCAAAAATTTGCGCGTTTGTATATACCTTTTTGAGAATTTCCAAACTTTTTTTCCATTCCGACAGTTTTTGGGTGGTTTGGGAGGCAATACTGACGGTTTTATTGGTCATTTCGCTACCTTGCTTATTCTTAAGCAGGGCTTCTAAATGATCCGCATCGGAGAAAACGATGCCGCCGTCGGCACAGCTCAGAATTCCCCGCACCTCGGGATGATCCTCCGTCCCCAGAAGAAAGAACGCCTTTTTCTCACCGGAATGTTCCCTCGCAATGCGGCGCACCTTTTCTACAAAGGGGCAGGTGCAGTCCAACACCCGCAGAGTGGGACACTCCGCCGCGCAGGCGTGAAGTTTGCGCAAAGTGGCATCCACTTCGCCGTGGGCACGGATCACCACCGTAATGGATTCCCCGGCACGGGCGCGCTCACACAGGGCGGGGATGTCCTCTGCGGCGATTTCGGTGACACCCGCATCCCGCAGAGATTGGCAATAACCGTCGTTATGGATCAGCCGTCCCAGCGTGAAGATGCGGCTGTTTCCTTCCCGGATGGCGTTTTCCACCGCATCGGTTGCCCGGCGGACTCCGAAACAGAATCCCGCGTGGGAAGCTACGGTGATCTTCATTCCGTCACCTCGTCGGTGGAGGCAGCCTCAGGCAGCGCCCGATCGTATCCACCCAAGCGGCAGATATCGGCAAAAATCCGCTCCGATGCGGCCAGATATTCCTTTCGACCGCCGCTTTCATATCCAAACTCATCGAAGGGAATGGGCTTGCCTACGATCAGCTGGGTGCGGCAGAAGGGACGTACCCGATTGTGCTTGGTGACGATGCAAACCGGCAGCACAGTGGCCTTGGTATGCCAGGTGATCATGCCCACGCCGCCCTTGATGGGGGTGGTAGCGGGATTCACACCGGGATGGCGGGTGCCCTGGGGAAAAATCCCTACCATTTCACCGCTTTCCAGGAAAGAGATGGTTTGCTTGATGGAGCCCACGTCGGCACCGCCCCGATCCACGGGATAGGCACCGAGAGCGGACAGGAATTTTCCCAAAACGGGAACCGTCATGACCTCTTTTTTGGCCATGTAGCGGATCTGCCGCTTCAGACCGGCGGAGAGGATCAGCACGTCCAGCATGCTGGTGTGGTTGGCGCACACAAGACATCCGCCCTCCGTGGGGATGTTCTCCGGATGGACCACTTTTATGGGAAAAATTGCCCGCACCGGCCACACGAACAGCGTGTATATTACCCGATAGAATTTTGTCATGAGCGTTTGGGGGCGCATTTCTGCGCGATCAGATTCATGGCCTCGGCCACGGTTTCGGCGGGCTCGAATTCGGAGTTGTCGATGAACATAGCGTCCTCAGCCGGCACGGCGGGAGCGATATTCCGCTCTCTGTCTGCCTGATCCCGGCGGTTGGTCTCCTCCAAAATCTGTTCAAAGGAGCACTCGATTCCCTTGGCGCACAATTCCAGATAGCGGCGCTTGGCCCGTGCGGCAGGAGATGCCACCAGGAACAATTTTGCGTCCGCGTCGGGCATGATCACCGTACCGATATCCCGGCCGTCCATAACCACGCCGCCCTTATGTGCCATGTCTTTCTGGATTCCGAGAAGGAATTCACGTACGGCAGGGATGGCGGAAACTGCCGATGCCGCCATGGAGATCTGCGGCGTGCGGATCTTTTCGCCCACATCCACTCCGTTCAGAAGGACGGTCTGGGTGCCGCCCTGATAGGTGAGTTCCAGATGTATATCACCGAGACGGGCCGCAACCGCTGCTCCGTCGTGGGTGTCGATATTGTTTTCCGTCATGTATAGACCGATAGTGCGGTACAAAGCACCCGTATCCACGTAGATCAGTCCCATTTCATGGGCAAGAGCGCGGGCAAGAGAGCTTTTTCCCGCACCGCTGGGTCCGTCTACTGCGATTTTCAAGTTTCTCATGAGATCCTCCCATCTGCCGCATCGCGGCGGTATCAAGTAATATTGTCGTATTTGGCGAGAGCAAACTGCGCCGCGCTCCCTCCGGCGGCCGCGCCGGTGGAAAAAGCGATTTGCAGATTGTATCCGCCGGTGTAGGCATCCACGTCAATGACCTCCCCGGCGAAGAACAGCCCGGGCACGGTCTTGGACATCATAGTTTTTGTATGGATCCCGCCGACTTCCACGCCGCCGCTGGTGATGATGGCCTCATCGATGGGGCGGAAGGCGGTGGGGGTCAGAGGGAAATGCTTCAGAGCGTCCCGCAGAGCGGCGCGCTCTTCTCTTGTGATAGTATTGGATTTTTTTCGGGGATCGATGCGGCACTGACGGATCACGGGATCGATCAGTTTCTGCGGAAGCAGATCGGAGAGGGAATTGACAAAATCCCGCTGTCCGTATTTGGCCAGATCGGAGATCAGCCGTGCATCCAACGTGGCATCGTCCAACGCCGGCTTCAGATCGATACACATCCGATACTGTCTTATATCCCCCCGCATATGGGCGGAGGCGGACAGAACCAGCGGTCCCGATACGCCAAAATGGGTGAAGAGCATCTCGCCCATCTCGGAGTAGACCACCTTTGCCCCGGAGGTAACGGTGAGCGTCACGTTTTTGAGAGACAATCCGGACAGAGGAGCCGTGTCCTCCTTCGTGATCACGGGGATCAGGGAGGGGATGGGATCCGACACAGCCATGCCCACGGAGCGGGCAAAGCGGTATCCGTCCCCACGGGAGCCGGTGCCGGGATAGGATGCGCCACCGGTGGCCACGATCACCGCGTCCGCTGTGTGATCGCCTGAGGCGGTTTTAACGCCGTATACGCCGTCATCGCCGTGCAGAAGGGATGTAACCTTCTCCTGCACCACATGCACGCCCAAACCCCGCATTACCCGCTCCATGGCGGAGGAGATGTCCGCCGCCTTGTCGGATACGGGAAATACACGGCGTCCGCGCTCCGTTTTCAGGGGCACGCCGTTTTCCTCAAAGAAGGACATGACATCCGCGGGCGTACAGCGGAAGATGGCGCCGGTGAGGAATTTGCGGTTTTTGGTCACGTTGTCCAGCACCTCAGCGGGGGAGCAATCGTTGGTCACGTTGCACCGGCCTTTTCCGGTGATGCGCAGCTTTCGTCCCAAAACCGCGTTGGGCTCATATACTGTTACTGTGAGATCGGGGGATTCCTTGGCGGCCGCGATAGCAGCTGCCATACCGGCGGCACCACCGCCGACGATAATCACATGGGCTGTTTTATTCATCCGAATGCTTACGGGCCGAAGCCGCGGTATTCTTATCGTATACGTTGAAAGCATCCCAAACTGTTTCCAGTTTGGAGAGGGTAGCGGAAAGCTCTGCCTGTTTCTTCTGGGCGACTGCCGCCAGAAGTGCGTTGATGATGGACAGAGGCGCTACCAGGGAGTCAATGAAGGAAGCCATGTCGCTTCGTGCTGTGAGAACGGCGTGGGCATCCCGCGCGATGGGAGAATGGCGGCTGTCGGTGATGGAAACCACCTGAGCGCCTGCCTGTGCCGCGTATTCCACCGCGTTCACGATACGGGTGGAGTAGCGGGGGAAGCTGACGGCCAGCATCACATCTCCCTCGCCGATCCGCATCAGCTGCTCAAAGATCTCGCTGCCGCTGGTGGTGCGGATGCGATGGACGTTGTCAAACATAAAGTTCAGATAGTAATTCAAAAACTCCGCCAGCGGGGAGGAGGAGCGCATACCGATGATGTAGATGGACCGGGCATTCAGAAGCGCTTCCACCGCGCGGTCAAAAGCGGCGCGATCCATATTGTCCATGGTGTACTTGATCTTTTCCGCATCCGATGCCAGAACGTGATCCAGAATGTTGGTATCTCCCAGCCGGTGGTTGGCCACCTCAATGCGTTGCAGGGAGGTAAGCCGCATCCGCACCGTTTCCTGGATCATGTGCTGGAGAGCGGGGTATCCGTCGTAACCCAACTCCAGAGCGAAGCGGACCACGGTGGATTCCGATACACCCACCTCACTGCCCAGGCGGGAGGCGGTCATATAGGCGGCTTTGTCGTAGTGATTGCGGATATAATCGGCAATCAGTTTTTGGCCTTTGGAGAGAGACGGGCGTGCTGTTTCAAGAATAGTCAGTAAATCCTGCATAACGTTTCTTCCCGTGTACCGTGCCCAAGGACACGGCCGGCTCCTGTATATAATAATGTATGGACATATCTCGTTATATTATACCGAAAAAACCATTCGGTGTCAAGACGGTGCAGGATAGGGATTTGCAAAATGCAAGAAATGAAATTGCATTTATTGACAAAGAGGGAACGGTATGTTATAATACCGAATTATAGCACTATACTATCCGGGAGGATTGAATGATGAGAGAAAAACTGAGAGCCGGTATTGTCGGCGCAACGGGTATGGTCGGTCAGCGGTTTATTATGCTGCTGCAGAATCATCCTTACTTCACCCTGACTGCCCTGGCGGCAAGTGCACGCAGCGCAGGTCGTTCCTATGAGGAAGCGGTGGCAGGCCGTTGGAAGATGGATGGCGAAATCCCCGCAGACGTGGCAAAGATGCCCGTGATCGACGCGGCCGATATTGACACCATGAAGGAAAAGGTGGACTTTGTTTTCTGCGCCGTGGACATGAAAAAGGCCGAGATTCTCAAGATGGAAGAGGATTACGCACGGGCGGAAATTCCCGTGATCTCCAACAATTCCGCCAACCGCTGGACGGATGACGTTCCCATGATCATCCCGGAAATCAACGACAATCACGCGGAAGTGATCGCCAGCCAGAAGCAGCGTCTGGGCACCAAGCGCGGTTTTATCGCCGTAAAGCCCAACTGCTCCATCCAGGCATACGTGGCCGCACTGACTCCCCTGCGCAAGTACGGCATCAAGGAAGTGGTGGCTACTACCTATCAGGCCATCAGCGGCGCCGGCAAGACTTTCAAGGAATGGCCCGAGATGATCGACAACATCATCCCCTTCATTTCCGGTGAGGAAGAGAAGAGCGAAAAGGAGCCTCTGAAGATTTGGGGCGAGGTACACGGCGGTATCATCACGAGCGCCAAATCTCCCCTGATCACTACCCAGTGCATCCGCGTGCCCGTAACCGATGGACACACCTGCGCGGTGTTTGTGAATTTTGAGAACAAGCCTCCCAAGGAAGCGATTTTGGAGGAGTGGCGTCAGTTTAAGGGCGCACCCCAGCTGCTGGGATTGCCCCATGCACCCGAGCAGTTCATCACCTATTTTGAGGAGGATAACCGTCCCCAGGCGAAGCTGGATCGGGATATCTACGGCGGTATGGGCGTGACGCTGGGCCGTCTGAGAGAGGATACTTTGTTCGATTACAAATTTGTGGGATTGGCACACAATACCCTCCGCGGCGCGGCAGGCGGTGCGGTTTTGACTGCGGAATTGCTTTATCGCAAAGGATATCTGGACTGATTTTGTGAACAATCGCTAAATTTTTCATTTTTTTTCAAAAAATATCTGTACAAACCTACCCATATATGGTATAATCAAATCGGAAGCAGAAAATGCTTTCAATATATGAAAAAGGTGGGTTGTACATGAAGATTACCGTTGTCGGCAGACAGATGAGCGTGCGTGAGAGTCTCAAAACACTTGTCGAGAAGAAACTCTCCAAATTTGACCGGTTCTTTGATGATGAAGCAGAGGCGATCGTCAAATTCGGCCATGTACGGGATCTGGAGCGATTGGAGATCACCATCTCCGCCGGCGGTACCCTCTTCCGCTGCGAGGAAGAGGAATCCAGCTATGAAAACGCACTGGATGAATGTATCGAATCCATCGAGCGGCAGATCCGCAAGAACAAGACCCGTCTGGCAAAGAAGTTGAGAGAGGGCGCATTCGTTCCCGCTCCGGAAGTACCGCAAGAAACTGTCGAGGCAGAAGAGGACAACACGGTGATCCGCACCAAAGTGTTCCGCATGAAGCCCATGACGCCGGATGAGGCCATTTTGCAGATGAATCTGCTGGGACATGACTTCTTCGTGTTCCGGGATTCCGTCAGCGAGGAAGTTTGCGTGGTCTATCGCCGCCGGGACGGTGCATATGGTCTGATCGTGCCGGAAAAATAAATAAGAAATCAGCGGGGAGCG
>JAZSCY010000070.1:0-2315 GCA_045530875.1 Eubacteriales bacterium | reverse complement strand
GGTGCCAAGCGAAGCCAACTTCTCACCGTTTATGAAACGGTGCTGGATGCACGGTCTGCGGCCAACAGACAAAGCGTATCCGGTCAGTTGGATCTGTTCTCCACGGCGATGGCGGTGGAGGATGAGCCTTCCGTGCCGGCGATCACTCTGCCGGATATTCCCGAATACAGCCCGCGGGAGCTTCTGGCGCTGGAAAAGGACAGCTCCGGCTTGTACTTCTCCGGTCATATTCTGGATGACTATTCCCATCATATCGAGCAGATTCAGCCGGATGGCATAGCGGCGATAAAGGCCTCCTTTGCGGAGGGCGAATCCGAGGAGGAAGCCTCTGCTTCGGTGGAGAATCCGTATCAGGATAAGCAGAACGTGCGCATCGCGGGCATCATCACCCGCCGCCAGAATAAAGCCACCCGAAATGGGGAGCAGATGGCGTTTATCACCGTGGAGGACCGTAGCGGCGAGATCGAGGTGATCGTGTTTGCCAAATCCCTTTCGTCCTATGGCGCGTATCTGCTGCTGAACGAAGCGGTCGTCATCAGCGGAACGATCTCCCTGCGGGAGGAAGAGGACCCGAAAATCCTTTTGCGGCAGTTAAAACCTCTTTCGGACAACGCATCCTTTACTCCGGCACAGAAACCGGCTACTCAAAAACAGGAAAATGGGAATCCGTCCCCGAAGCCGGGAAAACTGTATCTGAAAGTGGACAGCATGGATGGGGATCTATATAAACGGGCAGAGAGCCTGATCGGTATCTTCCCCGGCTCCTTCCCCGTGGTATTCTACGACGCGTCGGCCGGAAAATATCTTCGCGCAGACGGGTACGGCGTGGCTCTCAGCGACTTTGTTTTGCGGGAACTGAAGGATATTTTGGGCGAGGACGCGGTGATTTGTCGATGAATGGGAAATTCCGTTTGTAAATTTTCAATTTGTGCGGAAATTTTCACAGTATATTCAAAAAAGTGTGTTACAATACAATTATTGATCTGTTATGGGAACATCCGACCTGCCCGGGCCGTCTGATTCTGTAACGGAAAGGCTGGTGTAAAAACTGTGACTGGAAATCAAAGAAGAAGACCGGGGCCACGCCATGTGGACTGGGGACGGGAAGTGCTTCGTGCGTTTGCCATCCTCGGTAAAATACTGGTGCGCCTCCTGACATATGTGCTGAATATCATTCTCACCGTCATGCTGATCGGATTGATCACGGGCGTGATCGTGGGCACGGTGTTCGCCATTTATGTGAAAAACTATATTGATCCCACCATGGATACCTCTCTGCTTCTCAAAACGGGAGCGGATACCACCACCCGTATCTACTATATGGATTACGCGACACCGGAGGATCGCCAGAATCGCACCGGCACACCGGTGGAGTTAGAGGATGAGCGTATCTATGCCTCCGAGAACGGCCTGTGGGTGCCTTATTCCGAGTTGGAGAAGAATCCGTACCTCTGCAAAGCACTGATCGCTATCGAGGATCACCGATTCTACCAGCACAACGGCGTGGATATTCTCGGTACGGGCAAGGCGGTTTTCAACTTCTTCCTCCGATTTGAGGATATACGAGGTGCGTCTACCATTACTCAGCAGTTGGTCAAGAACCTGACCGGCGACAATGAGGTGCGCGTCCAGCGTAAGATTCAGGAGATTCTACGCTCCATCAACCTGGACAAGGAAAAGAGTAAGGAAGAAATTCTGGAGATGTACTTCAACATCGTGAATTTCTCCAACAACTGCCGCGGTGTCCAGGCGGCCGCCAACTATTTCTTCAGCAAGGACGTGACGGAGTTATCTCTGACCGAGTGCGCATCCTTGGTGGCCATTGTCAATTCACCGTACACCTACGATCCGGTACGATATCCGGAAGAGAATATTTTCCGCCGCAATCTGGTGTTGGATCAGATGCAGAAATACGGCTACATCACCAAAGCGGTGTGTGACGCTGCCAAGGAAGAGGAACTGGTGCTGAATCTGAACAATCAGAAAGAGGACGGCGACGGATCCAATATCTTCTCCTGGTATAAGGAGGCTGTGTTCAGCGATGTCCAGGCCGCCCTCATGGAGAAGTACGGATACGATGAGTACACCTCCAGTATGATGATCTACTCCGGCGGTTTGAAGATCTATACGGTTATGGATCCCTTTGTCCAGGATACCCTGGAGGAGATCTACGAGAACGACGAGGAGTATTTCCCCCGTTCCAATGACGGCCTGCAGCCGGAATCGGCCATGGTCGTTATCGATCCCTATACCGGCGACGTGCTGGGATTGGTGGGCGGACGGGGTGAGAAAACCATCAACCGCGGCTCCAATCA
>JAZSCY010000314.1:0-13257 GCA_045530875.1 Eubacteriales bacterium | reverse complement strand
CGTCAGCAACCTCCTCGTTGGGATATGGCGGTTCCGTTACAGGCGGTTCCGTTACAGGCGGCTCCGTTACAGGCGGTTCCGTCACGGGCGGTTCCGTCACAGGAGGTTCCGTTACAGGCGGTTCCGTCACGGGCGGTTCCGTTACAGGAGGCTCTGTCGCAGGAGGCTCTGTCACAGGAGGCTCCGTCACAGGAGGTTCCGTCACGGGCGGTTCCGTCGCGGGAGGTTCCGTTACAGGAGGTTCCGTTACAGGCGGTTCCGTTACGGGATCGGTCTGCACCGGCGTATCGATTGGATCGGTGTCGACCGGATCTTTTCCGGTCTGCACCTGACAACTACACAGCAAGGTACTAAAAAGCAGCATCAATGCGATACATCTGGTTACATTTTTTGTCATGGCACTAACTCCATTTTCATACAAACTGTTTCTCTTGCGACAAACGTTTTTGCATTTCCTTATCAGATTTCGGGGATGTGAATCTCGATCTCGCGGCCCAATTCGCTGGACTTGGCGATACCGTCCAGAATGGCCTGATTGTACAGGATTTGCGATGCGGGAACGGGCGCGGGCAGATTGTACTTGCAAGCATCCAGGAAGGAGCGGATCTTGCAGTCGAACAGTCCTTCTTTCTGCTCCAGAACCGGTACAGGAACGGAGATCTGCTCACCGGCCAGCTCGCGGTAGATAGTCATGGGACCGCCGATGGTTCCATTCCAGCACTCAGTGGAAGGAATACGGAGGCCGCCCTTGGTACCCAGGATCAGCGTATCTCCGGCTGTATCCATATTCATGGCCCAGGAGATACGGAAGTCCACCACGATGCCGCCCTCCAGACGAATAAATGCGGCGGCGAAATCATCCACACCGAATTTCTTCGCGTATTCGGGATGACCGGTTTTCACATAATTGGAATAGTTGGGATCGGTGCCGAAGAAAGCGGACTTGTATCCGGATACGGTGAGCGGCTTCGGATAACCGATAGCGTTCAGAACCATATCCAGAGAATAGCATCCGATATCCGCCAAAGCGCCAAGGCCGGCGGTTTCATCCTCAATAAAGCTGGTGCCAAAGGGAGTGGGAATACCGCGGCGACGTCCACCACCGGTCTGGATATAGTACACCTGTCCCAATTCCCCGGATTCCACGATGCGCTTGATCATTTTCATGTTGGCATCCAGGCGGGGCTGGAATCCGATGGAGAGAATCTTTCCGGTTTCCCGCTCGGCGCGGCAGATCTCCACCGCCTCCTCCAACGTGACGCACATGGGCTTCTCCAGAAGAACGTGAACGCCCTTTTTCAATGCGTAGATGGCGGGGATGGCGTGCTGACGGTTATATGTACAGATGCTGACGGCATCCAGCTGCAGACTTTCGTCGTCCAGCATTTCCTTATGGCTGGCGTAATCGGTTTTCACGCCTTCCACTTCGTGCTTCTTGAAAAATGCTTCTGCTTTTCCGGGAATCAGATCGCATCCGGCCACGATTTCTACGTCCGGCTGTTTTTTATAGCTACGAATGTGGGAATCTGCAATCCAGCCCGTACCGATGATACCGATGCGCACCTTTTTTTGTGCATCCACAGTTTTGGTTTCCTGATTGAATTTAAAAGCATCCAGTCCTGCCATAATTATTTCTCCTTACCAATTAATGTTGAGTATACAAAGATTATCAGCCCGATCAGTCGAGAAAGATAGGATTTGTCCAAGCGTATTTTCCATTCTCATCGATGACAACAGCGCGGATATAGTCATACTGAAGATTACCGTTTTTATCAGTTAGAGACCATTCCGCACTTTCAATGGGGGCACCGGGCTGTCCGCGCACGATGCGGGTAGGATGCCGATCTGCGTGGAACCGGACTTTGACGGCGGGAGAACATTTCACGACGGCCCGTCCGTCCTCTACATAAAAATCGTGGATCACAGGGCCGCAGGAAGAGTAGAATTTTCCCGCCTGCAAAGCATCGAGAATGGAACGGATGTTGTTCTCTGCCCGCACCATGACCCAGCCGATGCCGTGTTGATGCATAGGATGACCGTCATCAGCCGCAACGCCATAGATGCGTTTACCCTGCCCCAACAATTCGTCCCAGTATGCGGCATCGGCGTCCATGTCGCAATCCATGACAGAACCGCTGTTCCAGATCTCCATGGCAATATCGCCCTCCAGCTTATTGAAGTAACAAGCGGGAGTAGAACTCCACTCCGGATGACAGTAGATGGTCAGATTGCCCTTGTTATGTATCTCGTCAAGATAGGCCTGATATTCTTCCTGATTCATTGCGGTGCCGGATGCCAGGCGTTCGTCCTGTTCATAACCGTTGCCATCTTCCTTGGCGGGTCCGATGCAGACGGTATGAAATGTACGGAATCCGTGATCGCGTACAAACGTATTGTCAAACTCCATACCGGGAAGAATGACGATTGGCACATCCGGGGCGTAGTTTTCATAGTTATAGACGCGGTGATCGGTCAATGCCAGAAAATCGTACCCCATCTCCCCGTACCGACGTATTACTTCCTCTGGAGTGCCCTTGCCATCGGAACGGGTAGTGTGGCAATGGAGGCCTCCCTTCAGCATTTTCTCAGTTCCGTCAAATGCCTGCTGCCGTTTCATAAATACTGTCTCCTTTCCGTACAGTTACCAGCCCAGTTTTTTCAGCTCCGCACGGCTCATGGCCGCACATTCCATGGGCGTCTTTCCCATGGAGGGATTGTCCTGTTCCACCACGACCCACGCTGCACCCGCATCCTCTGCGGCGGAAAGAATGGCCGGGAAATCCTGCATACCGTATCCAATGGGACGGAATTCGAAGCCTGCGGGACGAGCGGGCGCTTTTTTCTCCATGCCGATCAGCTCATACATATCCTCGGAGCGCTCGCCGTAAAAATCCTTCAAATGCACAACCGGCGCCCGACCGCTGTATTTGCAGATAAAGGCCGCAGGATCCTCGCCGCCCACCTTGACCCAGCAGGTATCCAGCTGTGTCTGAAGAAGACCGGCGGAAACGGTACTGTACATGACGTCCAGGCCGTACACTCCGTCCAATTTTATAAACTCAAAATCGTGGTTGTGGTACAAAAGCGTAATCCCATGCTCTCCAGCGATTTTGCCCAGAAAGCGGATGTTCTCCAGCGTAGCCTCAAACTCCGGGCCGCCGGGACGGTTTGCCTCACCCAGGTAGGGGATGGCCACGTACTCGCACCCGATGGTCTTATAATCGGAGAACACTTTGCGGGGATCCGCCATCATTTCGACAAAAGGAACATGGGCAGATATGGCCGTCAAACCGATCTCGTCCAGCATGGCACGGACATCCGCGGGAGTATAGCCGAACAAACCGGCAAATTCCACACCTGCATATCCCATTTCCTTGACAGCACGCAAGGTACCGGGCAAATCCTTCTCCATATCGCCGCGCACGGAATAAAGCTGCAGTGCAACAGGCAAAGCCATACAAAAAACCTCCCAAATAATTGAATTGCACAAAATTGTCGCCAACGCTATTGCATTTTCAACAGTTTTATGATAAAAGTATAATATATACAGCACCGTTTCTCTATAATTATACTGACATTTTATAAAACTATTTTGATTTCCTTTGGAGGATGTCGTGAGAGTCGAAATCGTAAAAACCAATGTGCCGGGACTTTCCCTGAAATTCTCCGGAAGCAAAGAACGGAACGCCCGCACCGGCATTATCGCCACGTGGCATGTGCATGACGATATTGAGATCCTGGCCGGTCATTCGGGCAATCTGGAGATCTCTCTTACCAACGCAAAGGTGAATCTGGGTCCGGGAGATATTATTGTAATCAACCGCCGGGTTCCTCACGCCACCAGCAAAACCGAGCCGTTTACCAACACATTCATGCTACAGTTCCGAATCGAAAAACTGCGGCGGATTGATTTTGAAAACATCAACCGATATCTGTCGCTGATTCTGGCCACCAATGAGCAGGAATACGTATATCTGCACCGGGACGATCCGCTGGCCAAGGAACTGTACCGGCTGATCGACGCCATGTATGAGGAATACACACGGCAGGAGACGGAATACGCCATGATCCTGGAAGGGTATATGAGCATCATTCTGGGCACCTTGTATCGCAATCGAATTTTGAGCAATATCGAGCAAAGTTATAACAAAGAAGATATCCGGAAAATCTGGCCCACCATCGAATACATAGACAAAAACTACAGCAAGGAATTGACGCTGGAAAAGTTGGCCGCTACGCTGAATGTGAGCTGTGAATATTTCTGCCGTATTTTCAAAAAAGCCACCGGTATCACCCCTACCGAATACATCAATTATGTGCGGATTCTCCGTGCGGAAAATCTGCTGACATCCACCCATGCTCCCGTGTTGGAGATATCCATGGAGGTTGGCTTCACCTCGGTTTCCTACTTCAACCGCGTATTCAAGAAAAGGACCGGCTCCACACCCACGGTATACCGCAGAATCTTCCAAATCGCCTCCCGTTGAGACGCCGTTTTTTCCTTTATCCGCATTGACACGAAATAACAAAGAATGTATAATAAATCTGCAAATACTTTCAGGAAGGAAGGATTATTATGAACGCATCCTTTACCAATCCCCGGCCGGGAACACCGGCAAAGAAACCGCCGACTGCGGCCAACATCGGAAAAATCCTGCTTACCGCCGTCATTGTGCTGTTTGTTGTGATACTGGCCAGCACCTGCTGGTACACGGTAGACGAAAAACAGCAGGCAGTCATCACCACATTCGGAAAAGTAAGCGGCACCGCAGGCGCGGGCATGCACTTCAAGCTTCCCTTCGGTATCCAGAAGGTGCAGACGGTAGACGTAAACGTATACCAGAGAATTGAGATCGGCTACCGTACCGACGAAGCGGACCATACTCTCTCCGACGTCGTTACCAAGGAAAGCAAGATGATCACAGGCGATTACAATATCGTCAATGTGGATTTCTTTGTGGAGTATAAGATCTCGGATCCCGTCAAGTATTTGTATAACTCCGCGGAGCCGGAACTGATTCTGAAGAACCTGGTACAGAGCCAGATCCGCAACGTGATCGGCTCCTCTACGGTGGATTCCATTCTCACCGACGGAAAGACAGAAATTCAGCAGCAGGTGAAAGAACTGATTTCCACAGAACTGGCGGAATACGACATCGGTCTTGTGCTGACAGATATAAAAATCCAGGACAGCGAACCGCCCACCGTATCGGTTATTGAAGCATTCAAAAACGTAGAAACGGCAAAGCAGAGCGCCGAGACCGTTATCAACCAGGCCAAGGCATACCAGAACTCCGAATTGCCCAAAGCAAAGGCGACGGCAGATCAGCTGATCCAGAACGCGGAGTTTTTGAAGCAAAACCGCATCAACGACGCAACCAAGCAGGTTGCCATGTTCAAGGCTATGTATGAGCAGTACGCGCGGAATCCCGAAATCACCAAGGTGCGTATGTATTACGAAGCACTGACTGAGGCTTTGCCCGGTGTCAAACTGTACATCAACACCGCCCAGGAGGGTGGCACGGAAATGCTTCTGCCCCTGGAAAGCTTTGTAAATGAAGGAGGTAACAAGTGATGAAAAAGAGTTTTATCTGGATCGCCGCTGTCCTTGTCCTTCTTTTCATAGTGGTTATAAGCTCTGCTTACGTAGTAGCGGAAAATGAGCACGCCTGCGTAATGCGTTTCAACAAAATCGAAACCGTAAACAGCGAAGCCGGTCTGTATTTCAAGGTCCCCTTCATCGATCAGATCATGCGCTTCCCCAACACCGTTCTTCTGTATGACATTCCGGAATCCGAGGCTTTGACCGCCGACAAGAAGAACATGACGGTGGACAGCTACATCACATGGAAGATCAGTGATCCCCGTACCTTCTACCAGACCATCGGCTCCATCGCGGAGGCAGAGATCCGTCTGGATGCGCTCACCTACACCGCGCTGAAGAATCTGATGGGTACACTCCAGCAGAGCGACATTATCAACGAAGAGGATGCCGCTGAGCGTAACGATATCTACTCCGGCATTACCGAAAACGTTTCCGCTGTGGCCAAAAACTACGGTATCTCCGTTCTGGACGTAAAGGTAAAGCGGCTGGATCTGCCCTCTGACAACGAGCAGGCGGTCTATGCACGCATGATCTCCGACCGAAACCAGATCGCGGAAAAATTCACGGCAGACGGTGAATACGAAGCCTCCATCATCCGCAATGACGTGGATAAGCAGGTAAACATCATCATCTCCAACGCGGAGGCACAGGCCGCCAAATTGGAAGCCGAAGGCGAAGCGGAATACATGCGGATGCTGGCCGAGGCATACGATTCCGAGGACAAGAAGGATTTCTATGAATTCACACTGGGACTCGACGCACTGAAGGCATCCCTGAACACCGAAAAGAACACCAAGACGGTGATCATCGACAGCAATTCCCTTCTGGGACAGTTGCTGATCGGCCCGAACAACTGAATCAAAAAAACAGCAACCGATCAACATTTGTTGGTCGGTTGTTGCTTTTATTTGAAATCTTCATAAAAAACGGTTTCGTCTATTGGACGGGTCTGGAAATGCAGATCAAGCGGTTTTGCATCGTCCGCAGGATATCCCATAACAAGCAGTGCGACCGGTTCAATATGATCGGGAATATGGAACATTTCACGCATGGCAGCGGGATCAAAATGCATAACCCAGCAACAGCCGATCCCTTCATTATGTGCCGCAAGCATCATATGCGTAGCGACGATAACAGCATCCACCGGAGAAGAAAGTGCGCCGTCATATTTTCTCACCCAGCTTTCTTCTTTGTTATGGCAAACAAGCATGGCTGTTGGCGCGTTAAAATGACACTTGGTGCAGTTTTTCAACTTCGCAATCGATTCATCCGTATTAAGCACAAGAATTCTTTGCGGCTGATAATTACAGCCCGTCGGTGCCTTGTGTCCTGCCTCAAGAATTTTATCTACAACCTCCTGCGGCAGATGCTCGGGCCTGAAACTTCTTACAGAATACCGGTCAGTGATAAGCTTTTCAAAATCCATTGTTATCTCTCCGCCAATTTACATGTAACGATTGCTTCCGTGACATTCGTCAATACAAGCTCGGTATGTGAAGCTTTCCCAGGGGATGCAAACTTCTTTTTTCTCCGACAGGATCTGATCGATATGAAGAAGCAGGGGGAAATCCTCCGCCGCCAGTTTACCCTTCCCTATGGCGATCTTTACGGCACGGGCTACACGCTCTGCCACCACAAGAGATTCCAGAGTGACGCCCTGAAGCTCTGCCTTGGCTTCGTCGATCGTCATTCCTCGGCCAAGGAGAATACCCACCAGACGTGTGCGCCCGCCGTACACGGTCACATACAGATCGCCCACACCGACACAGAGGTTGTTCAAAGACAAGGCGTTCTGATACTCCAAAAGGCGGTACATTTCCTTTGTAGCCTGGCCGAACACGGCGGCCTGGGAATTGAAATGCAACAACTCGTTTCCGAATTTTTTCTGATTCAGTCCGATGGTAAGGGCAATACCGAGAGCGTATCCGTTTTTGAGAGCCACGGCGCTTTCGATACCGGTCACATCGGTGGTGGTGCTGATGTGATAATACTCCGTCTGCATGGCTTCCTTGAGGAGGTGCAAAACGGAAGGATCCTTGCCACAGAAGGTAACCTCGGTCTGGTCATGGGCCACCAATTCGTAACTGGTGCAGGGGCCGCCGATAGCACTCAGCGGAAGCTTTTTGCCCAGCTCATCCAGTTTTTTCTGCCACAGATCCGGATAGGTAAGCAGTTTTCCGTCCTCGGTATCCATCAGTCCCTTGGTGACGGTGAGGACAGGCGTTCCGTCGGGAATAAGGGGCAATACTTCCTCCCCAAACCAATCCACGCCAAAGCTGCTGACGCCGCCGATGACGAAATCCGCACCAGTCAAGGCTGTGCGGAGTTCTTCGATCTGGTGATAGGATATTCCCCAAGGAAACGCGGTATCGAATTTGGGATGCTTTCCTGTGGCCCGACAGGCTTCGATGATCTCCCGATCCAGATGGGTACCGACAAGACGCACCTCGTTTCCGTTCTCCCTTGCCGGAAATGCCAGAGCCGAGCCCATCATGCCCGCGCCAACGATTGTGATTACAGCCATTTTTCAGTCCTCCCGTTGTAGTACGGAATCATTATACACTCCACTAATACAGAATGCAAGCGTAAAAACACAAAAACAGGCCTGCCGTTTCACTTCGGCAGACCTGTTTTGTTTCAGGATGCTTTTCTTTTTCTATGCTCTATCAGCAAATATACACTCAAAACGATCACCATGATCAAAGGAAACACGGCGGCGGCCAACATACCGCATTTCATGGCGATCTGCTCCATATGCTCCGATGCGGCAGAATTCGCCACAAGGACGAGGCCGGCATAATCCGTAACCACACCGCTGAGCCAGGGACCAAGGGAGCAACCGAGATCACCGGCCAGGGCAAGGACCGCAAACATGGGCGCACCTGCCAGGGGATATTTTGCGGAGGATGCGCTGAGAATGCCCGGCCACATAAGCGATACGCCCAATCCGCACACGGCACATCCCATGAGGGAAAATATCGGCAAGCCGCCAAACACGGTGAGCAGATAACAGATCAGCGTCAGGCAGGAGCATCCGAGAAGCGCCGGCACGATCCGGAGTTTCTTTCCCAAAAGGCCGTAACCGAGACGGCCGAGGCCCATCAGCAACGCAAAAAAGCAGGGGCCGAGGATATCCCCGATTACCTTGGAAACACCGATGGATTTCTCGGCAAACAGAGACGCCCACTGGGACATGGTCATCTCGGCGGCACCGCAGCAGACCATCAAAAGGATGAACACATAAAACATCGGCTTGCGAAACAGATCCGTCAAGCGATTTCCCTGCCGTTTTTCCGCATTCATGCCGGGAATCGGCACAATGCAGAACAAGACCACGTTTACTGCGGGAATCAGTGCCCACAAGCAAGGCAGCCATCCCCACTGTCCGTTTCCGATCACACGGAGAAGCAGTGTGGTGACGAGAACCACCGCGCACTGTCCCCAGGAGTAAAAGGAGTGGAGCAGGCTCATGGAGGATGCTTTGGCGTCGCCGGGAATCGAGTCGATCAGCGGACTGACGATCACTTCCGTCATTCCGCCGCCGGCAGAATAAAAGAACACGGCGATCAGAATCCCCACATAGGGATCCGGCAACACAGACGGCAAAACACCGAGCAGGATCAATCCCGCCGATGCAAAGACATGGGCGGCAATACCGGCTGCCCGATATCCGACTTTTTCCAGGAGGCGGATGAAGAGGAAATCCACCCCCAGCTGGATCAGGAAGGTAATGAGAATCAACTCACCGATGCGGGAATAGTCGATTTCATAGGCTTCCTGGAAGATGATAAAAAACAGCGGGGTCAGATTGATGGAGATCGCCTGTGTGACATAACTGATATATCCGGCCAGGCGCGTATGTTTATAACTCAGGCGCATAATGGGTCGTACTTCTTAATGATTATTTTCTGAACTGTTCCAGCGTGCTGTAATACACAATATCCACGCCGGTGAAATAGGCATTGATGATGTGCTCGTAGTCATAGCCCAGATTGGCCAGATCTCTGGCACCGTACTGGCTCATGCCGGCACCGTGTCCCCAACCCTTACCCACGAAGATAAAGTTATTGGGATTGGATGCGGTAGCGACCTTCGATTCGGTAGAAACGGTGTATTCCTTGATGACACGGGGGATCTGGATTCCCTCACCGGATACGGGAGGCGTAATCCCGCCCGCGCCTTCTTCGGACGGAGAAACCTGAACCGTACCCTCCGCTGTCTGAATGGTCAGAGGAGCACCGGCACTCATAATCGTACCTGCGGCCGTCAGGATGGCCACGTCCTGGCTGGGGGTTTCCACCGATGCACCGGCTGTCAGTACAGTCAGTGTGCTGTCCACCGCGGAGAAGGTGGGGAAAATCGCGCCCTGGCTTCCCAAAGGCGGACGAATGTATTTATCCACCGCGTTGTCGATCACCGTTTCGCCGGCCTCACTTACCGTTTCCACCGTATAGGCCACGCTTCCCTGTCCGACCACAAAATTGGCACTCTTCAGATACTTACTCATCTGACCGCGGACACGGTCGGTATTGGTGAATTCCACGGAAGCACCGTTGGAGGCAGTGATGCGCAATTTTTTCACATAGGTGGATCCGGGGGCATATTCCAGCACGTCGATGGATGTGACATAGCCGCTCAGCTCGGTATATCCCTTCTCATCCCGAAGATACTTCAGCAGTTCCGTGGGAGAGACCTCCACCGTCCAGTGGCCGTTATAATGCTTGGTATAATTCTCCCAAGGAGTTTCCCGGGCAACGAGGTAGGGATAATCGGAGCCGCCCCACACATCGCTGACAGCCACCGTGCCGCCGCCTGCGCTGGCAGAATAATAGGTACGGGCCACTTTTCCCTCATAGGCGAGAATCAGGCCGTGGGTACTGGTCACCGCATCGATTACGTTCTGGTTCACACGTCCCGCACCGCGATACGCCTGACAGTGGGTACCGTTGCACATATCGAAATTATACGCAGTGGCATGCCGTCCCAGAATATGGGCCGCATAGGTACGCACCGTGATAGCGAACGCGCGCTGGACCTCCATGGGCCAGGTGTTTGTGATCTCGTAAGGCAGAACACCTTCCACATATGTATCCAGCGCCAGAACATTGGTAACCGCCACACCGTCGATACCGTCCTCACGATACCGGGCATAGGCAAACACGCCGTCATACACATTGGCGGCGGGGGTTTTGGTATAGTTCAGGGTATCGCCGCTGATGGCTTTCAAGCCAAGGGTAGTACCGTCTGCGTTATCGTACTCAAAAAGAATCCGATCCGTATCGGGATTTACCACGGATACACCGGTAACCGAGGGACCGACCACCTGCACAGGCATTCCGTTCAGAAGTCCGGACACGGACGCCGCATAGAAATCCGCTTCCTCATACGAGGAAAAGGCACCTACACGCACGCGGATGCATCCGTTATTATAGGCCGGAAACGCATACAAAATGCTTCCCGCACCAAAGGCGGCATTCAATGCCTCGATGTTGACAACAGCCGACTGCATATCCGACAGCGCATATTCCGGGGTGAATTCGATATGGAACCCGCCGATTACCACATCGGTGGGAAAGGGGGTAATGCTGTATGTACTGTCCTGCTTGGTCAGATTGGCATCCGCAGTCACGGACACCTTGGTATTGGGTAACTGCCAAAAAGGACGGTATTCGTATATACCGTCCGTTATAGGCTGAACACCTACTTCAAATCCGGCGGGCGTTGTGGTTTCAAAGCCCACCGTAACGCCGTCACCGTACATCAGGCCAACACGCAGGGTGATATCGTCCTCCGCGGGCTCGGCAGCCGATACTGCGATGATCAGCATATAGATCAAAGTATACAGGGATCCCACCACCATAAGGGCGGCAAGAACCAGACAAAGGATACGCACCATACGCTTGCGGCGCGTTTCATAGGAGGATGGTTTACGGTTCATCGATCGTATACTCTCCACGTATCATAATATAGGCTTCCGCGGAAGTCACAAGAACGCCTCGGCCGTCACCGCGGGGGATCAGGATCATGTGGTCTGCCGGGATCGGCTGTCCGTGAACGATCTCACAGCCGGCCGTATAGTCGGACAGATTGCCCTGTGCCGTCGCCGGAACTACCGCCAGAGCCTCACCGGCGCGAAGCATGATATCGCAGGCGGCGGACGCATTGACCACCGTTCCCTGCATCACATGCAAAACCGTATACTGCTCCATGGTAGGAGCCTCGGTATCGGCGGGCTCGTCCGTATTGCGAAGTGCTTCCAGCTCTGCTTCCATAGCAGCGATCTGCTGCTGCATGGACTGCATCTGGGGGTCCACCATAGTCTGTATGTACTGTTTCAAATAACTGAGCGAGATCACCGGGTCGCTGGTGCCGTCATACGCATGCACAGCAACAGCACTCACGCCGGCGGCCACTACAAGAGCGGCACATACCAGGATGGTTTTAACTCGTTTTGTTAATTTCATATATTCACCGTAAAAGACACCGCACGGAGCATTCCGCACCGTGCGGTCAAAGTTACTCGACTATATTATACAGCAGTGACTGCAAAAAATCAAGCGTTTTGCCGCATCCTTATGGGATTTATTGCGACAATCACTGCAGTGTCAGCTGTTTTTTGCCAAAATCGGCGGCGGAAAGGGCTACACCCACGGCAGGAATCTTGATTTTCTTGCATTTGGAGGCTCCGTCGATCTGCCCGATCTCCTCGCCGTGAACCACACGGACAAGCTTTTGCGCGCCCTTCAACGCAAACACGGAAACGCCGTTTGCGGTACGGGTCGTTTTCTGCGGCACAAGAGTGGAGCGGATCAGAATCGCCCGGTTGGCATCGGAGAGAAGGAGCAGATCCGTAGGCTCTGCCTCGTACACCGCTCCCACAACGGGAGACGCACTGCTGAACGCACCGGTCAGCTTGCGGCGATTGCCCTTGGTTTCATAAGCGGTGAGCGGAACTCGCACGCCCTTACCGTTTTCGAAGAAGAACACCACATTGTGCTTCGGATTGTACTCCGTCAATGCCTTCAGCATGATGGGATACTCTCCTTCCTCGAAGTTCAGCGAGGCGGGAAGGAATTCACCCAAAGCCGACGCTTTGGTAGTATCGAAATCGTCCAGTTTGGCCTTGTATGCCTGGGCGTGGTTGGTGAATATCAGAAGTTCAGCCCGGTTTTCTGTATCCTCGCTGCACAGAATCACGTCACCCTCTTTCAGGCGCTGCTCATCACTGCCGCGCAGGGACTGGTGGGTGATCTTCTTGAAATAACCGTCTCTTGTAAGGACGATGCGCACGGGATAATTCTCCACGGCAGGCTCTGTGGGCACGTCCGCAATATCCGAGGCATACACCAACTGGGTCTTGCGGGGCTTGCCGTATTTCTTCTTGATCTCACTGAGTTGGGTGGCAATCATAGCCTTCTGCTTCAGCTCGTCCCCGATGATATCCTCCAGGCGGGCGATCTCCTCCTGCAGGGATTCGATCTCCTTGATGCGCTCGATGATATATTCCCGGTTCAGATGACGGAGTTTGATCTCAGCGATGTATTCCGCCTGGATTTCATCGATGCGGAAGCCGCTCATCAGATTGGGCACCACATCCGCTTCCCGTTCCGTCTCCCGGATAATACGGATGGCCTTGTCGATATCCAGCAGGA
>JAZSCY010000046.1:0-2759 GCA_045530875.1 Eubacteriales bacterium | reverse complement strand
AAGAGCCCGAGTGTTAACGACGGGCGATTGGCTTGGCGGAACTTATGCATGCGAACGCAGCGAGTCGTATTGGGTACTTTCTTATCGGGATAAGAAAGTACCGCCCCCGGCAGGGAATAAGTTTTATCGACAACTTAATATTTACTTAATAAAATCTCACTTTTTTTCTTAAAATCTTCAGGGTACTATATAGTTACTAAGATTCAATTTTTCATTTTTCCTTTCCTCTTTTCTTCTTGCATGAGCCGTGGGTAGTGACCCGCGGTTTTTGCATTTTGCGGGGAGTCCCCGCGGACAATACGTGCATAGCTGGTCAATCATCGTTACTTCCCATACCCGCTCGGTATCGTCTCATTGTGCGATGCTGAGCCTTTTGCTTTTCCCGGCAGTACCGGGGGACAATACGTGCATAGTGCAGTAAAATCATATCGTTCTATTTTCCGTCCATTGGGACGGTTTTCCAAATCATATTTTGTAGGGGAGGGTCTTGACCCTCCCTAAACCTTTCCGCATAGGAAGCACCTCGTTGGAGACCTGCGAATTTCGGCGAATTCGAACCGCCATCTGTGGGGGCGATCAGTGATCGCCCCTACATTGATAACCCCACATCCAGACACGGGAGGGTCTTGACCCTCCCCTACTTTTTTATTGAGAAATAAAAGGCATCGTGGTATACTGGAGAAAACTTACAGAAAAGAGGACACAATAATGGAACTTATTCACGGACGGCCGGAGACAAATGAAGGCAGACTCTCCAAAGAAATCCGGGTTTATGATCTTCTGGATTCTTTGGGCATTTCCTTTGAGCGTGTGGATCACGCCCCTGCCATGACCATGGAGGTCTGCGCCGCCATTGATGAGGTGCTGGAAGCCACCATTTGCAAGAATCTTCTGCTGTGCAACCGCCAGGGTACGGCTTTCTATCTTCTGATGCTGCCCGGCAATAAGGTTTTCAAAACCTCCGTGCTGTCCAAGCAGATCGGCTCTTCCCGCCTGAGCTTTGCCAGCGCAGAAGCTATGGAGCAGTTTCTGGACATCACCCCCGGCTCTGTCAGCGTGATGGGCCTGATGAATGACCATGAAAACCGTGTGCAGCTGATCATGGATCAGGATGTGCTGAAGGGCGAGTACATCGGCTGCCATCCTTGCATCAACACCTCTTCTCTGCGGTTCAAGACCGCCGATCTGATGGAGAAGATCCTCCCCGCCATGGGGCATGAACCCATTTTTGTAGACCTTCCCTGGGTGGAATAAGCCGGGCCGCAATTCGTTTCGGACTGCAACTATCAAATCAGACCATTGGGCATTCTCGACCGATCGCTAGTTTCCGCTCGGCGTATAAAATTCGACAAACTTGAATTTAGCAAATAGATAAGGAGGTAGAAAATATGCAGAAAAAGACAGTAGTAGTTAGAAAGTGTAAAAGCCATCGGATAGGCATATCGGTGTTTGCGATATTGATGTTTGTAATTCTGACCGTTATCATATTGTCTTTGCATAGTGCTGCAGCTTTACTTCTTTACATACCACCGCTGATTATTTTGATGCCTTTGACTTTGTATTATCTAACATGGAATATACGATTTGAAGAAAAGATGATAGTAAAGTGTGTGTTTTTTGCGAAGATAAGTAGATTTTCTTATTCCACGCTTCGAGAAGTAGTAAAAAGATATTATACCTCTGAGCGTAATTTTACTATCCGTATGTATTTTGTGAATAAGAAAACAATTCAATTTCGTATGGATGATGAAAATGCAGAAAAAGCAGTTAAGGTGCTTCAAAAACATAGCAGCATTAAAACACCCTAATCGCCAAATTCCAATTTGTCTAACTACTCCGCAGTAACGATACCGAGCGGGTCAGGGCAGTAACGAAACGCACTGCACCGGGCACGCATTGTCCGCGGCGACCCGCCGCCAAATTCCAATTTGATTAACTGTAAACATATCAAATAAAAACCGATCTGTGGAGATTCACAGATCGGTTTTTTTGTCATACAAATTACTTTCCAGGATGAATCCGGTGTCTGTTTCCATACGCCGAGCGGAGACTCGGGACCGGTCGAGGGGCCCATAGGATGCTATTTGATTGGCGCAGTCCGTAACGCATTGTCAGCGGTCACTGGGCCGCCCTGCGGTATCAGAACCGTCACCAACCAAGCCGTAACGCTGTGCCGCATCCTCACGCATCTTATACTTCAGAACCTTGCCGGCGGCGTTCATGGGGAAGCCGTCCACAAACTCGATGTACTTAGGCACCTTATGGCGGGCCATGCTGGCGCGGATATACTGGAACATCTCATCGGTGGTGATGGAATCCTTCTCTTTCAGCACGATGGAGGCGAAGATCTCCTCACCGTACTTCTTATCGGGAACACCAATGACCTGCACATCCTTGACAGCAGGATGGGTGTAAATAAACTCCTCGATCTCCTTGGGGTAGATGTTCTCACCGCCGCGGATGATCATGTCCTTCAGACGGCCGGTGATGTGGTAGTTGCCGTTTTCATCACGGCAGGCGAGGTCGCCGCTGTGGAGCCAGCCGTGGGCGTCAATGGTGCTTGCGGTGGCCTTCGGCATCTTGTAATAGCCCTTCATGATGTTGTAGCCGCGGGCGACGAATTCGCCGGTGACGTTATCGGGGCAGTCCAGACCGGTTTGGGGATCAATGATCTTGCACTCGACGTTGGCAAATGCGCTGCCGACGGTGTTGGTACGGACGTCGAGGGAGACGTAGTAGCTGGACATGGTGCAGCCGGG
>JAZSCY010000265.1:0-36729 GCA_045530875.1 Eubacteriales bacterium | reverse complement strand
GGGTGACGGCCCGGGTGCCGGCCGGGGTTCCGGCCCGGGTTCCGGCTCGGGTCCCGGCTCGGGTTCCGGCCCGGGTTCCGGCTCGGGTTACGGCTCGGGTTACGGCTGGGGTGACGGCTGGGGTTACGGCTGGGGTTCCGGCTGGGGAATCACCAGCTTTTGCGGGGATACTGTATATATGGTTGATGAGATACAAACTATTATACGGGCTGTGTTTGGCAACACGGCAAAAGGCTATATACTCAACAAGGATCTGACGCTGCAGTCGTGCTACATCGTCAAGCGCGGGGATGTGTTTGCTCACGGGAAGACACTGGCAGAGGCTGTACAGGCGGCAGAGGATAAGCTGTTTGACGATATGCCGGAGGATGAGCGGATTGCATCGTTCTGGAGATGCCATGAACGGGGCGTGAAGTATCCGGCGGCTGATTTCTTCGCCTGGCACCACCGACTTACCGGGAGCTGTGAGATGGGTCGAAAAACCTTTGCAGCGGATCACGGTATTGACCTGGAAAACGACACGTATACCGTGGAAGAATTTGTGAAAATCTGCGGCGGAAGCTACGGCGGACGCGTAATCATGAGGCTTTTGGAATAACAACACAAGGAGGAGCGTATGGAGACAGGCAGGATCAGGCGGCGGTTTGATGCGTATATGGATCTGTCGCGGGACATTGACCGGCAGATTGACCGGCTTGTTGAGTTGGATGCTTCTGCAAAGTCTCCATCTGCACCTTCTCTGGACGGTATGCCCACGGGAAAGGGCGTTCCAGGGGATCCGGTGGGGCGGTCCTCGGCTATAATAGATGAACTGCAGTCGGATGTGTCCCGGATGATCGAGTCGGAAAAAACGGAACGGGCGGCGCTGGAGAAGATGATGACGGTTCTGGCGGCGGACGAAAAGGCGGTGCTCCGGGTGCTGTTCTTCGACAAAAAACGGCTGGAGGATGCGGCGGATATGCTGGATCTGTCCGTTTCGTCTATCAAAAACTATAAAAAACGAGCCTTTGAGAGGCTGGAGGGACTGTATGGATCAGCAAATGATTGATCTGCTGCGTGGTTCCCATGGCGGGGACTCCGTGGCGGACATATGGCCGGATTATCCCTGTGTCCGGTGCAAGACCATGATCGAGGGAAACGGCGACGCCTGCACCTGCTACCGCTGGCGGCTGTGGTTCGGGCGGGTATGGCAGACGTTTTATCGGGGTGGGAAGAAATGAATGTACTGGTAGCCTGCGAGGAATCGCAGAGAGTATGCACGGCGTTCCGGGAACGTGGACATAATGCGTTTTCGTGTGATATACAGCCGTGTTCCGGCGGACATCCGGAGTGGCATATACAAGGGAATGTTCTGTGGGTTCTGAATCCGGATGCTTACCGTAAAGGTGTTTCCAGATATGGAATACGGTTTATAACAGCAAATGGGGAAGAACATCAAATAATGGGAAAGTGGGATCTTATCATAGCTCATCCGCCGTGTACATATCTGACTCTTGCCGCCAACCGTTGGTTCAACATCGAAAAATACGGTGACAAGGCTTTGGAGCGTTATGAAAAACGGGAATCTGCCGCTGACTTTTTTATGAATTTTGTGAATGCAATATGTGAAAAAGTCGCTATCGAAAATCCGATTGGTGTAATGTCTACATTATACCGTAAACCTGATCAGATCATACATCCGTGGATGATTTCGACAACAGAAGAAGAAAAAACCGAGAAGGCAACTTGTTTGTGGTTGAAGGGTCTTCCTCCGCTTGTCCCGAAGATCAAAGAAAAACCGGAATTGAAGTATCACGAGTGGATTGATTCCAAAGGAAGAAATAAACGACAGACGATCTGGTACTATCAAACAAGATGTCTTCCGCATTCAGAGCGCGGAAAAGAGGCAAGCAAAACCTTTCCCGGCATAGCCAGAGCCATGGCAGAACAGTGGGGGTGAAGATATGAGCGAACAAAACTACTGCTACCAATGCCGCCTTGCTGATATATGCAAGCACATCGACCGGGGGACGCACACGCTGGCCTCACCGGCCTGTGATGCGTTTGATCCGGGGATGCGGTGGATTCCGGTGACGGAGAGACTTCCGGAGGCTAAAGTGGACGTGCTTGCGGTAATGCACTACAAGGATGGAAGAACGGCAGTAAATCAGGGGTGGTACAGTGCATTGAATGAGCAGTGGTATATTGGGGTTGCCGGAATTCATGCACCTGTCACACACTGGATGCCGCTGCCGTATGCGCCGGAGAAATAACCGCAAATTTGTCCACATATAGCCAAACTTACCCGAAATTGGCTTGACTTACCCCATATATAGTGATATAATGCTACCATCGAGAATACTACAAAGCAGGCTGCCTGATACGGTGGCCTGTTTCTGTTTTGGGAGGATTGTATGGACGTTGTGAACAGACCCGTCGGGGAGCTTATCCCTTATGAGAAGAACGCCAAGAAGCACGACCGGCGGCAGATTGCCAATGTGGCAGAGTCTATCCGGCAGTACGGCTTTGTCCAGCCGGTGGTGGTTGACCGGGACGGGGTTATTGTGATCGGGCACTGCCGGGTTTTGGCGGCAAAAAAGCTGGGTATGGCGGAGGTGCCGTGCGTATCGGTGGAGGATCTGACGCCGGAGCAGGTGAATGCGCTGCGGATCGAGGACAACAAAGCGAACGAATCACCGTGGGATCTGGGGCTTCTGGCGGAGGAGCTGCCGGAGCTGGATCTGTCGGGGTTTGAGTTTGATCTCCCAAAATCGGTCAGTTTTTTGGCGTCTCCCGGCGAGGTTGTGGAAGATGAGACACCAGAGGCGGATGAAGATGCAGAGCCGATTGCTAAGTCGGGCGATATTTGGCGGTTGGGCAGACATAAGCTGATGTGTGGTGACAGCACCGATAAGGCAACCGTGGAAATGCTGATGGATGGCAAGAAAGCGGATATAGAATTTACTTCTCCGCCTTATAACGCAGGGGCGAGTGAAAAATTGTCGGGTAACACGCATACAACGGATAGTAAATATCTGTCAAACAACGATGATTTAGACAATTATGATGAACTGTTATTTAAGTCAACAGAAAACGGAATTTTGTTTTCAAAATATGCGATAATAAATATTCAAATGTTGGCGGGAAACAAATTGGTGTTTTGCGATTATTTGCATAAATTCAAAGAACAACTTTGCGACATTGCAATTTGGAGAAAAACAACAACGGCACCAGCGATGGCCGAAAGAGTGATGAACTCGCAATTTGAATTTGTTTTATTTTTTAGTCAAGAAAACAATTCTCGCGCTGTTGGCACAAATAATTTTAGGGGAACGGTTTCAAATGTTTTTGATTGTTCACCGCAAAGAAAAAACGAATTTTCAAACATTCACGCAGCTACATTTTCAGTTGAATTTGTTTCTAATTATATCAACAATTTTTCAAACAAAAACGATTGTGTGCTTGATTTGTTTGGTGGCACAGGTACAACATTGATTGCTTGCGAACAATTAGACCGCACCTGTTATATGATGGAGCTTGATCCGAAATACTGTGATGTAATCATCCGTCGGTGGGAGAATTTCACGGGCGGGAAGGCTGTTAAGCTGAACTGAGGAATGGAGGTGTAACGGATGGCCGTGGAGGACAATCTGATACCGGTACGAAGCGAGAACGAAGCTAGAGAAAAAGGTCGGAAAGGCGGCGTTGCCAGCGGTGCTGCCAGACGCCGTAAAAAAGAGTTCCGGGATGTTTTTCAGGCTCTGCTGGACGGCAAAGAAATAATAGGATCGGACGGGAAGAAGTTGTCCGGTACGGAGGCTCTTGCTATGAAGGTATTCCAGCTTGCGCTGAAGGGCGATCTTCGGGCGTTTGAGATCATCCGGGACACCGTTGGACAGAAGCCGATAGACAAGGTGGAGGTTTCCGCCATCGACCAGTCTGTGAAGGATGACGTTGACCGGCTGATTTCGGAGGCGCTGGAGGATGGCTCTGACACGTAAGGAGGCGGTGGAGTTCCTTCTGCTGTGTCCGTATAAGCTCGGGCATATGCTGGGGTTTGACAAGCTGACGCCGCTGCATAACGAGTGGATTTGCGACATGGTTTCTGCGAAATCCGACCGGACACTGCAGGCGCACCGTGGATCGTACAAAACCACCTGCGTATCCGTGGCTCTGTGCATCATCATGATTCTGTGGCCGGAGTTGCGTATCCTGTTCATGCGCAAAACCAACACGGACGTCAAGGAAATCATTGCGCAGTGCCGGAAGATTCTGGAATCTCCGCAGATGCGGTACATTTCCCGTTCGATCTGGGGTACGGATCTGAAGCTGACCAAGGCAACTGCCGTGGAGCTGTCTACCAATCTTGTGGAGGATATCAAGGGCACGGCGCAGCTCACCGGACGCGGGACGGAAGGGTCTATCACCGGTAAGCACTATGATGTGATCTTCACCGATGACATTGTAAACGTGGAGGACCGCACTTCCCAGGCGGAACGGGAGCGGACAAAACTGGTATACCAGGAACTTCAGAACATCCTGAACCGGGAGGGGCGCTTTTTCAACACCGGTACGCCGTGGCATAAGGATGATGCTTTTCAGCTTATGCCGCCGCCGGATGTGTATGACTGCTACAGCACCGGACTGATATCGGATGAAAAGCTGGAGGATATCAAGCGGCGCATGACGGCGTCCCTGTTTGCGGCCAACTATGAGATGCGGCACATTGTATCCGATCAGGTCATTTTCCCTGACCCGCAGACCGGTTTTGATGTCGCTCTTGCCCAACAGGGAATCTGCCACGTGGACGCGGCCTACCATGGCGAGGACTTCACGGCTTTCACTGTCGTCTGCAAAAAGGACGGCTTTTTTTACGTCTACGGCAGGATGTGGCGGAAGCATATCGACGACTGCATAGATCAGGTTATAGAGTGCCGGAAGGCGCTGAACGCCGGGAAGATTTACTGCGAAACAAACTCCGACAAGGGATATCTTGCGAAGGATCTCCGGAGGCGCGGTGAGCGGGTGGTAGCCTACGACGAATCCATGAACAAGTACCTGAAAATCACATCCTACCTGAAATTTGACTGGCCGAAGGTGCGGTTTGTGGCCGGGACTGACAAGGCATACATTGACCAGATTGCGGACTACACAGAGGAGGCGGAGCACGATGATGCGCCGGACTCTCTGGCCTGCCTGATCCGTGTGCTTTGGAATAAAAACGAGGAAAAACAAACTTACATCCCTGTGTGGAACTGAGGAGGGCGGCAACATGATAACCTATGAGGATCTGCTTTCGGCACGGGCTTCCGGTGAGGCGGCAGTGATCGAGCTGATCGAGGCGGCGGTTCGGGAACACGCCGGGTCTGATCTGTACCGGACGGCGGCGGATGCTGTGCTGTATGACAGGCACCGGAATCCGACCATTGAGAAATACCAGAAATTCCTGTGGACGGTGTCCGGGCAGAAAGTACCGGACTTTATTTCGGCCAACTGGAAGACGAAGAACGGGCTTTTCCCCTATTTCATCATCCAGGAATCCACCCACCTGCTGGGCAACGGGGTCACGTTCCGGGAGGAGGGCACCAAGGCACGGCTGGGAGCGAACTTTGACGGGGACATTCTGGACGCGGCGCATGATGCGCTGGTGTGTGGTGAGGCGTATCTATTTTATGACCGGGATCACGTTCAGACATTCACGCCGCTGGCCTTTGTTCCCCTGCTGTCGGAGAGCACCGGGGCGATCATGGCGGGGGTGCGCTGGTGGCAGATCGATGCGGAGAAACCTTTGCGGTACACGCTGATGGAGCTGGACGGGTTTACCGAGTACATACGCCGGAAGGACAAGAAGACGGAAATTTTCGTGCCGAAACGGGCGTATAAGATCAACTTCCGCAGCTCTGAGGCGGACGGGTTGGAGATCGTGGACGGGGAGAATTACCCCGGTTTTCCGGTGGCCCCGCTCCGGGCGAACCGGTACGGGCAGAGCCGTCTTGTGGGACTGCGGGAGAAGCTGGACTGTTATGATTTTATCGAATCCGGCTTTGCAAACGATGTGGACGAGGCGTCGATCCTGTACTGGACACTGACCAATGCCGGCGGGATGGGTGACGATGATCTTGTGCGGTTTGTGGAGCGGATGAAGACGCTGCACGCCACCACCATTGACGAAGATGTAAAACTGGAGTCCCATGCGGTGGAGCCGAAGCATGAGGCCAGAGAGGCGGCTCTTGCCCGGCTGGAAACCGGTCTGTACCGGGACGCCATGGCGCTGGATGTGCGGCAGATGCAGGCCGGACAGGTGACGGCGACGCAGATCACGGCGGCCTACGAACCGCTGACAGGGCTTTGCGACGAATTTGAAAAGGAAGTGACCCGGTGCATCAAGGGGCTTCTGGCGCTGGCCGGGGTGGATGATGAACCGTCCTACAGCCGGTCGAAGATCGTAAATCAGCTTGAGGAGACGCAGATGGTGATGACGGCGGCGGCCCATCTGGACGACGAACTGATTCTGGACAAGCTGCCTTTTGTGACGCAGGACGACAAAGAGGCGTATCTGGAGCGCAGGAATGCAGGCGAGATGGCTCGTTGGGTATCCGGTGCGGGTACAAACACCGCCGGGGAAGAAGACGGCTCTGAGGGCGGTTCTGGCGGCTCTGGGGAGGGTGAAGTATGATAACAGGATATGTACACGGGCAGTCTCTCCGGCTGTCGGCTCCCACGGTGGCGGCATCCACGGTGGACTATCTGGAGGCGCAGTTTATATTCCGGCAGCGGGACTGGGACGGGCTGTCCGTCATCAAGGCGGTGTTTGAACAGGGCGAGGAAGCCCATGCGATTCCGCTGACGGACGGATACATCCGGCAGGAGGATCACCTGAACCTGTCCGCCGGTATTTGGTCGGTCCATCTGGTCGGGTCGGCGTATGCGGACGGGGGGCTTGTACAGCGGATCACCACGGTGCCGGATCATCTGACGGTGGTTCCCTGCGGTGCGGTGGATGGTGATGTGCTGCCGGCGATGCCTGCCACGGATGCAGAACGGCTGGAAGCCCGCCAGGACGATTTGGAGAAGAAATTTGAGCAGGGCGGGGGCGGAGTGGATCCAGATGTAATAATCGGATTCAACCGGGGGGATGTGCTGCTGAATACAATCAAACCGAGCACGTTTTATGTAGAAAAAGGAAGCCTTCTGGATGTCAAGGAAAAAGTGCTTGCGGGGGGAATACCAAACACAGTCATCCGACACTCTATGACATCCGGAGACAAAATTGTGGAATATCATTTTGACCCGTCCGGACAGTATTTCAATTTTGGCTCCGGTGACGACAGTATCACGTTTGAGTTTATCGCGCGGTTTGGCTCTGTCCTGAGAGAATACACGGTGATTGCGGAAGGGGACGACATTCATTTGAACAAATTTACAACCGCGATATCAACGGCGGTTGTGTCAAAAACAACAGTTGCCGAATCAGGTGATGATATTACAATCAAGTTTGGAGGTTAATGATGGCAGCATTTAAAAAAACACTCACGCTGCAGACGGAATCCGGGCAGGTCGTCAGCATCGATCTGCGGAATGCACTGATTCTGGCCGCTGCGCCGACCACATCCACGGAGGCACGTGAAGGGATGCAGGCGTATGTGGTATCCGGAGGGACGATCACGGCGGAATATGTATGCACGGCTGTATCCGGGAGTACATACACGTGGGTTAAACGGGAGGTGTCCGGAGGCGGGTCAGCAGAGGTGACAGCGGAATCCATCAAGAATGCGCTCGGGTATACTCCTGCTGATGAAGATGAGGTAAGTGAGCTTTCGAAAGCGATTACGAACAAAGCTAATAAAGCTGGATGGACTCCCGATAAGTATATCGGTACAGATGCGAAAGGTAATCTGGTTGAGAAGGACGCTCCTGCGGGTGGTGGTTCTGAAACAGTGACTACTGAAAAAATCTATGCCGCCGCTGTAAAATCGCTGAAACAGGTGGGGACGAATAACTACATCCCGCAGAAAGACAGCGTGTTATTTGTGGCGAATGCGGACGGTGTTGTAAATGTTGGTTCGGACAACCTTATTGATTACACCATTAACAATTATCCACCGAATACGACAATTACAGAACCGTTGCATATTGTTACAGCGATTGACAAAGGTTATCATTTTGAATCAAATCCAAACTACACAGCATCAACGCATTTTGCGAACTCACGTTTTTATCTGAGAGCCAATATCGTGGCAGGCAAAACCTATACACTGAGTTTCCAACAGTCAGTGAAGATTTATGTTTATCTTGTTTATGATGCAGAGAACCCGAGCAATTCGGTCCTGATTACGACAGATTCTACAACGGATTTACAGTCTGTCACATTTACGGCGGAAGCAGATTATCAAGCAGTTCGTTTTGCTCCGTCCTCTCTGCCCGCAGATTTAACAAATGTCACGTTATGCGAGGGTGAAGCCCCGTTGCCTTATGGAGGGGCATCCGAAACTTACACCGTTACAGCGGGACAGGCGTTGTATTTAACCAACGTGTTAAAGCAAAACATCGTGGGTAATGGTGTGTTTTATGAATCGCCGATTGCTATTACAAGCCTTAACGGGCAGGAAACCACCGACGGGAACATGAATACCTGTACCAATAATGCAGTATGGGTAAATATGGGAGATAGCATCTGGACATTCGGCGCTGATACTGGCGGTATCGGTACAATCACCGATTACATGAAATCCCTGTGTGGTGGTACTTGGCATAATATCGCAACAGGCGGAACTACAATGGCGACAAGACCGGGCGATTATGCCGGAACATATGATGCGCTGGATTTCTGGAAACTTGCAGACGCTATTGTGGCGGGGGATTATACCGATGCAAAAGCCGCCGCCGCCGAACTGACTTCCAATTTTGCAAACATCGACAACGTGGACTGGTCTGCCGTTGACTATATAACGATTGCCTACGGTACAAATGATATTGCGTTCGGTGGCACTATCGACAATGCGGACAATCTGTATGATACGGCTACAATCTGCGGTGCATTGCGGTATGGTATCAAAACAATCAGTGCAAAATATCCCAATATTCGGTTTATGGTTCTCGCCGTGCTTAATCGCGGAGCCGACAGTGTTCCATTGAAAACGATTTTGGAATGTAATAAAGCTCTGAAATCTGCCGCTGATTACATGGGAGCGGAATTTGTGGACGGATACGGCATCAACGAGGGGAACCGCGGAACATTCCTCTATGACGGCACACATCCTAACGCCGCGGGAAAACAGCGGATTGCCGAAACCGTGGCAAGACATATTCTTGCTGTGGATTATGTTGAGTAAATCACCAATAGAACCCGATTGCGGAGAACAGGAGGTAATTTGATATGGCAATCATAACGCATCTGCTGGCGGCCATGGCCGGCGGGATCATCGGGGTGGCTGTGATGTGTGTGCTGCGGGTTGGAGGTGGTTATGATGATCCCGATGGATGAGGCGGATCGGCTGTCAGAGGAGGCTCTGGCCCACGTAGAGGCGCGGATCGCTCGGATCTACGGTAAGGCGGCGGCGGAAATAGGCGAAAAGGCGGCAGCGCACTACCGGGATCTGGAACGCAAAGACGCTGCCATGCGGAAGCGGCTTGAGCGGGGAGAGATCACCGAGCAGGACTACCGGGACTGGCTGTCCGGACAGATGCTTGTGGGGCAGATCAACGAGGACCTGCGGGATAATCTGGCGGCGCAGATCACCGACACCAACCGTCTGGCGGCGGCGTTTATCAATGATTCCCGGCTAGATGTGTTTGCCATAAACCACAACTATTCGGCGTGGGATCTTGAAACCACATACGGAAGTCTGTCCTTTACGATCTACAATGCAGAGGCGGTTCGGCGGCTGATCGTGGACAATCCCGACCTGCTGCCCGATCCGGTGAACATCGACATTCCGGTTGACCAGAGATGGAACCGGGACAAGATTGTGGATGTGATGGCTTCGGCCATCCTGCAGGGGAAAAGTGTGCCTAAGATTGCCCAGGAGCTGGAAATCGTTGTCGGCATGAACAAATCCTCTGCGGTGCGCAATGCACGCTCTGCCATGACCGGGGCGCAGAACGCCGGGCGGCAGTCTTGCTTTGCCCACGCGGCGGAGATGGGGATTGATGTCCGGAAACGCTGGGTTGCCACGAAGGACAGCCGGACACGTGATTCCCACCGCGACCTTGACGGGACTGTGGTGCCGTGGAATGAGCCGTTTCACACGATTCTTGGCTCGGTGATCATGCATCCGGGCGACCGGAACGCCAAACCGGGGGACTACTATAACTGCCGGTGCACCATGCGGACTGTGGAAAAGCCCGGGATTGAGGCAGAACCGCGGATGATGCGGGTACGTGACCAGAAAACCGGGAAAAACGTAGTTGTGTCGGAGATGACATACCGCCAGTGGGAAAGGTGGGTGAAAAGCCGTGCCTAAAATGACGCTTGAAGTCCGGGAGGACAACGTGGATCTGGCGAAAGCGGAAATCCGGGCGGCTTATGCCCGTTCGCTGGAGCGGATCGGGATGCAGGCGGAGGGGTATGCGCAGGACCTTTGCCCGGTGGATACCGGGAATCTGCGGGACTCCATTACAAACATACCATTACTCGAAATATTGGCGGTGATCGTTGGAACAAATGTGGAGTATGGTCCAAACGTGGAACTCGGAACCCGATTTATGGCGGCACAGCCGTATCTCAAGCCTGCGGCCACGGATCACCGGGGGACATACGCTAATATTGTTAAGGATGAGCTGGGCGGAAAGTCGTCCGGCTTTTTGATTTGGTAAAACCCGCAGAGAATTGCGGTTTTTATATATCGCCCGAGGAAACGGGCAGAAAGGCGGTGCTATTATGGCACTTACACGTAAATCTCTCAAGGCTATGGGTCTGACCGACGAACAGGTTGACTCCATCATTGAGATGCATACCGAAACCGTAGACGGTCTGAAAGCATACAAGGCCGACGCGGAAAAGCTCCCCGGCGTCCAGGCGGAGCTTGACCAGGCGAAGAAGGATCTGGCCGACCGGAACAAGGACGGGTGGAAAGAGAAGCACGATGCCGTCAAGAAGGAATTTGACGACTACAAGGCTGCTCAGACTGCCAAGGATACCAAGGCCGCCAAGGAAAGCGCATACATTCCGCTGCTCAAGAAAGCAGGTGTGCGGGAAAAGCGCATCGGAGATATACTCCGTCTTACGGATTTTGATAAAATCGAGCTTGATGAATCCGGCAATGCAAAAAATGCCGATTCTGTGGTTGATTGGATCAAAGAGTATTGGGCTGAGTATATCGATGAAAAGAACCAGGCCGGGGCGGGTATGACGAATCCGCCGGCGGGTGGCGGCACAGGTGAAACCAACCTGGGCGAGCTGTCCATGGCGGACTATATCAAGGCTCGTTCCGGTAAATAAGAAAGGAATTTTGAATTATGCCTAACACTTTTCTGACTCCCGATATTATTGCACGCGAGGCACTGATGGTGCTGCGCAACAACGCCGTGATGGCCCGTCTGGTACATCGCGACTATTCTGCCGACTTTGCCGGTGCTGTGGGCGACACCATCACCATCCGCAAGCCGGCTTCCTTTGAAGCTAAGGAGTACACTACCGCAATCGATGTGCAGGATGCCAACGAAACCGGCGTTGAGGTGACTCTGAACAAGCACATCGACGTTTCCTTTGCTGTGACCTCCCGTCAGATGACGCTGGATATCGCCGATTTCTCCCGCGAACTGCTGGTTCCGGCTATGCAGGCGGTACAGGACAAGGTGGATTCCTACCTTCTGGAACTGGCGGCGGCTCTTCCCAACTCCGTATCCGCTACCGGTGATGTACAGGCCGACATGGTTGAAGCCCGTACTTTCATGACCAAGGGCAAGGCACCTCTGACCGACCGGTTCTTTGTGGCCTCCTCCGATTACGAAGCGGAAATGCTGAAGACTGACCTGTTTGTATCTGCCGAAAAGGTGGGGGACGAAGGTACCGCACTGCGGGAGGCATCTCTTGGCCGTAAGTTCGGCATGGCAGTCTATGCAGACCAGAACGCCGACAACACTGCCATTGAAGCGGTTGCATTCCACCGCAATGCGTTTGCGCTGGTTACCCGCTCCCTGGCTCTGCCCAACGGTGCCGCCAAGGCCGCTATCGTGAACTACGACGGTTTCGGTCTTCGTGTGGTGTACGATTACGACATCAACACCAAGAGTGACACCATCTCCATTGATATGCTCTGCGGCGTGGCTACTCTGGACGAAAACCTTGCCGCAACCATCAAGGGCGCGTAATCCATAGGAGGTGGCGGGAGTGACTGCGATTATTGATGAGCTGTGCCATGAGCTGCGGAATTATTTCGTTCGCTCGGTGCACAGCGGTTCGTTTACCATCGACGGCGGGGCACTCCTGCCGCCGGATGGGTTGCAGTTCGGACAGTATTACTGCATTTCCGGGTCCGTATTCAATGATGGGGTGCACCGGTGGCCGGAGGAGGAGCTGACAGACGAGACGTTTGACGGCGAAATCTGGTTTCTGGCACTGCCGCCGGGGTTTGTGGCTCTGGCGTCCCAGATCGGGGAATACCGAGCAAAATGGGACGAGCTGGCCGCCGCCGGGAAGTGGACGGGGTACCAGTCGGAGAGTTTTGAGGGGTACTCCTACTCCCTGCCGTCGGATGCGCCTATGGAAATGCGGGAAATGGCCGCCCGGATTCTGGCCGGGAAACGGAGGTACCGGAAAGTATGAGCCTTTTAACGGATAACATGGAAGCCTGCGTCTATCTGGAGAAAACCAGGGTGCCGGACGGGGTGGGCGGGACTGTTGTGCAGTGGCGGGAGGGGGAAACCTTTGAGGCAGCCATTGTGCTGGACACCTCCACCATTGCCCGGGTTGCGGAGGCGGAAGGAGCGCACCGGCTGTACAAAATCTATGTGCGGCGGGGCGTTTCGCTGGACTTCCACGACGTTTTCCGCCGGGTCTGGGACGGAAAGGTGTTCCGGGTTACCTCTGACCCGTCCGACAAAAAAACGCCTGCCACGGCGTCTCTGGACGTCTCTGCGGCGGGTGCTGAGGAATGGGAGCTGCCGACATGACGAAAGAGGCCTGCATTTACGGGTTTGTATCCGGATTTGGGTTTGAAGCCTTTGAGGCTTCCGCTGTGCCTACCGGATCGGATGCACCGGCGTTTCCGTACACCACCTACAGCCTGCCGATCGGTTCCTTCGGGGATGAGCTGTCCATGACGCTGTCCCTGTGGTACCGGTCCTATTCCTGGGCGGAAGCCCTTGCCAAGGCGGACGAAATCAGCCGGCGTATCAGTCGGAGCGGTGTGATACTGCCCTGTGACGGCGGCGGCATCTGGATCCGGCGGGGTGTGCCTTTTGCACAGACTATGGGAGACCCGGCGGACGACATGATTAAACGGGTGTACATCAATCTGACGGTTGAGTACATCACCAATGACTGACGAGAGGAGATATACACATGAGCGATTTTGCGCAGATCCCGACCAATACATTTTCGTTTATCCAGAAAAAGGCCGGGATTCTCACGCGGGAGTTTGATCCCACAAATCCGACCATCGACAACAGCAAGATTATCGGCGCAACCACCGGCGGCTACCAGTTCTCAGCTGTCCCGGCCATGATGGACATGGGCGAGGACATCGACAACTGCCCCAAGGGGATGGTGGAGCTGATGGATGTTGACACGTGGGATGTGACCGCGTCCGGTACCTATGTGTCCCTGGACGCATCCGGCGTAAAGGATATGGTTGCGGTGGCTGACATTTCCGACGCCGGGGAAGGGCTGAAGAAGATCACACCGAGAGGCAAGCTGCAGAGCGAGGACTTCAATTCCATCTGGTGGGTCGGGCCGATGGGCACCGGTGACGGATTTGTGGCGATCCACATGATCAACGCCATCAATTCCGGCGGGTTCAAACTGCAGACGGAGGACAACGGCAAGGGGAAATATTCGTTCTCCTACTCCTGCCATCCGTCTCTTGCTGAGCAGGACAAGGTCCCCTTTGAAGTGTATGTGAAGGAAGGTACGGCTGCTGCGGCTGCTGCGGCTGTATCGGAAACGGAGGAATAAACCATGAAACTTACCGAAATGACCAACGAGCAGGCCATGAATGCCGTGGCGGATCTGATTGATCCCGTGTGTGCGATCTGCTCCAAGGAACTGCTGACCATGCTGTCGAACAAGGACATTAAGGGTGCGGCCAAGAAGCTGCTGCGGGAACATCAGCAGGAGGTCGTGACCATTCTGGCGGTGCTGGATGGTGTGAAGCCTGAGAAATACCGCTTCAAGCCCCTGATGCTGATCGTCAAGGTGGTCGGTGTGCTCAATGATCCTGAGGTCGTACAGCTTTTTACTGTGCAGCTTCAGAGTGTGGCTCGGACATCCTCTGGGGCTGTCTCTGCCGGTACCGTGAAGCAGGCATAAAACCTCTGCTCCGGTATGCGGCGGTGCTTGTGAAAGAGCAGCAGCGGGAGGATCTGTACCGGAGTTATGTGACGGACTGTCTGCAGAACATTTCTGAAAACACAGCCAAGCAGTCGGGCGGGGCGTATGTCTCTGCCCGGTTTGCTGATCTGATAAAGCCAAGGCCGGTGGACAACCGGACGGCGGAGGAGGTCGTGGCTGATGTGGCCAAAATGGCAGGACTGGAGGTGATCTGGTCTTGAATCTGCTGGATTTGTTTATCAAGGTGGCGATTGACGACCAGGCCACAGACGGGATTTCCGGGATTGCTGATAAGGCGAAAAACGTAGCCGGTGCGGTCGGGGACGGGCTTGCTACGGCGGCCAAAGTTGGTCTTGCCGCTGTGGGCACTGTCTCTGCAGGCGTGGCGGCTCTGACCGGCAAGGCGCTGACTGCCGGCGGTGAGCTGGAGCAGAACATGGGCGGCTCTGAGGCTGTGTTCAAGGAGTACGCCGAAGGGATGCAGAAGACGGCGGAGACGGCCTATGAAAACATGGGTCTGTCCGCCTCCGGCTTCCTTGCCACCGCCAACAAAATGGGTGCGCTTTTCAAGGGTGCCGGGTTTGATATCGGCGAGGCGGCATCACTGGCGGCTGACTCCATGCAGCGGGCGGCGGATGTTGCGTCTATTATGGGGCTTGATGTTTCGGCGGCTATGGAATCCGTAGCCGGTGCGGCAAAAGGCAACTTTACCATGATGGACAACCTTGGCGTTGCCATTAACGACACCACTCTGCAGCAGTATGCGCTGGAAAAGGGCATTGAAAAAACCGTGCAGCAGATGACCACGCAGGAGAAGGTCGGCCTTGCCATGAAGCTTTTCATGGAGCGGACAGCTTACACTGCGGGGAAGTACGCCGAGGAAAATGCCACGCTGGCCGGGTCTCTCAGTACGGCAAAGGCGGCTTTGGATGACTTTCTTTCCGGTGCCGGTTCCGTGGATGCTCTTGTTTCCTCCTTCTCCAATGCGGCGCAGGTGATCCAAAGTAATGTGGTGGAGATTCTGCCCAGACTGGCGGAAACCGGTGCGGCGGCTGTGGAAGCTCTGGCACCGCAGATTCCCGCCATTTTCGACACCATTCTGCCGGTGGCGGTGGATGCCATTGCGTCTATCATGGGATCGCTTGGCGGCGTGATTCTGGAAAATGCGGACTATTCGATCCAGTCGGCGTTTGATGCCGGGCTGATGATCGCGGACAAGCTGATCGAGGGTATCGGCGGATTCTCCGAGGGATTCGGCGTTCTGCTGGAATCACTGGTGATGTGGGTCGAGGAGTACAACAATGTACTGGTCGAACGGGCTGTAAATCTGGTTGTGACGATGGCGAAAGCGATTGTCACAAACGGGGTGCAGCTCCTTGAAGCCGGTATCAAGATCATCGGCTCTCTGCTGGACGGCGTGATTTCGGCTCTGCCGGAGCTGGCGGCGTCTGCCGGAGATCTGATCAATGCTCTGGTGACGGGGCTTCTCGGTCTGCTTCCTCTCCTGGTGGAAACAGGGGTGGAACTGCTGTCTGCACTGATCGACAATCTCCCGCTGGTTTTATCAAATCTGACTGCGGCAATGCCGACACTGATCAATGGGATTATTTCTGCCCTTGTGCTTTTGATCCCTAAAATCGTGGACGCCGGGATACAGATTTTCACGGCACTGATCGACAATCTCCCTCTGATCATCGAAATTATAACCAGCAATCTACCGATACTGATCGATGGAATTATAAGTGCACTCGTGGAACTGCTTCCGCTCATGATCGACGCTGGGTTTGATCTGTTTGTTGCTCTGGTCGGTGCCCTGCCGGATATCATCACCGAAATCCTTAAGGCGGTACCGCAAATCGTTAACGGCATCATAGGCGCCATCACAGAGCGGTGGGAAGATATCAAACAGGCAGGTAAGGATTTGCTCTCTGGCCTGGGTGCCGGGATCACAGAAGGATGGAATGCTATCAAATCCAGTGTTTCCAACACCTTTTCAGCCGTGACTGACTTTGTCAAGGGCATTTTTGATGTGCATTCTCCCTCCCGGGTCTTCGCCGGTATCGGAGAAAACCTGATGGAAGGGCTGTGGGTGGGCGTCGATTCCAAGGTGGACTCTGTCATGCGGCGGATCGGGGATGCTATTCAGATCCCAACGGCCACGGTGGACTTTGCGTCCTCTGCGCTCGGTAAATCCTCTGCGGCTACCATCAACAGTATGTTTGCCATGCAGGGCAGCGGAATGCCTACAGTAATCGAGGTGCCGCTCTACCTGAATGGTCAGAAAATCGCACAGGCGACATACGACAACTTGAAGGATATCAGCAGACAAAGGGGGGACGATCATGCGGCGTATCCGAATCAGTCACGGCAGTGAGGTTGTTGAGCTTCTGCCGGGGCTCCGGTACACCATAACACCTGTTGCCATCGGTACAACTGCCACTATGGCCTCCGGCCGGACGGTCATGGACTTTGTCGGAGAAAAAAACGTGTTGACCATCCCCACCGGGTGGCTTTCCGCTTCCGACCTGGCGCGTCTCAGGGCTATGATCCGGCGGTATCATGTGCTGGATATCACCTACGACGAACCAGAGGGGGAGCGGACAGCCGCTTTTCTTGTGGATCAGCCGGAACTTAAATCCTTTAAATATGGCGCATCCGGTGTGGAGCAGTGGTGCGGTGTCACACTGACGGCAACAGAGTATGAGGTGGTGACGGTATGATTCCGGTTTCTGATTCTTATGCTCCGTTTCCGCCTGTGCGGCACGTTGGTCTTGGTGTTACGTTCGGCGTTTTCTCTCTGTCGGCGAAACCGTCTGCATCTGTGACCACATCCGAGGCCGGAGCCATCGACAGGCCACGGCAGACCATCAACGACACCAGGTCGGCATCGGCAAAATATGCCACGCTTGAGCCGGGGCTTTGGCGGCTGGACGGGTCATTTTCCGTACTTCCGGACACTCTCTCCTCTGTGGAGACAGGGTGGTGGTCTGCGTCCATGTCCGGTGCTGACGGCGTGTTTCTGACAGAGGCTGCAGTGGCTGCGGAATCGGTATCTCCCGGTATCACAGTATCGGGGGATACCGTTATCGTTACATTTCCGGACGGGGTGACCATTACAGACGATGCCGACACTGTGACAACCACGGCGCCGGATGATGTGATGCAGATCACGGATTCCGGTGACCGTCTGTATGTAACCATACCCGGCGGCGGTACCGGAAGCGGTTCCGCTCCCTGGGTCCGGTACGATTTCCCCGATCCGGTGTCCACCATCGGATGGGATCTGTTTTTTGATGGTAAAACCGGGCAGTATCCCACGGCGGTTCTGGTGACGGTATACTATGCAAACGGCGATGTGGTGGAGCACACATTTTCCACATCCGGTGCTGTGCAGTTTTTGGAGCTGGCGGCGGAGGATTACACAGGCGTGCAGTTCACGTTTCTGGCAACCTCCGAACCGCTGCGCCGGGTACGGCTGCTTGAGGTAGTCTTCGGGCACTCCGAGGCATTTGACGCCAATTCCGTGGGCGGGTGTATTCTGCGGTATTCTCTGGATCCGATTGCTGCAGAGTTCCCGTCGGCGGAGATTGAATTTACTTTCGACAACTCTGACAAAAAATACAATCTGCTTTCTCCCGAAGGTTTGTATGAGTACCTTCAGGAGGGGCAGCACATTGACGCATCTGTTTCCATTGATGGAGAATCCATCCACATGGGATCCTATTATTTCCGTACTGCGGAGGTTTCCGGCAACATCATTATGCCTACGATCCGCGGGAGCGACTATGTTCTGTCCCTGGATGCTCCTGTGTTTAACGGCGGCTCCGGGGCGGAAATGACGCTGGCGGATGCTGTTGCTCTTGTGATGTACGGACTGGATGTATCCGTGCAGTTCGGCGGGGATGCAGGTTCCCGCATGGTGGTACCGGCTCTGCAGTCTGTATCCAAACGGGAGGCGCTTCGGCTTCTGGCGCAGGCTGCCATGTGTTCCATATGGTGTGACCGGCGGGGCGTGATCCGGATGGAATCTCTGGAGCTGGGAGAGCCCCTGCAGGAGATTACCGCCAACGAGCTATACGATTATTCCGGCGTATCCATTGCGGATCCGGTGGACATGGTCGAGATCGTTGTGCGCAATCCGTTCGTTGACAGCGAGGCTGTATACACTGCCGGAAGCGGCAAAAACGTTCGGAGCATCAACAACCCCTGCGTGGCTCCCTCCATGGGGGACTCTGTGGCGGCGTGGGTGCTGGCATGGTCCAACCGACGGAAACGGTATGCGGTGAAAAACCGGTGCGATCCGGCTGTTGAGCTGGGGGACACTATACGGATCCATGATATCTATGGCGGACGAGGGACGGCGGTGGTCACATCCATTGAGGTGGACTATACCGGCGGTCTGTCTGCTGTGACGGGAGGTGTTGGGCAGTGAGCTTTTCGGATCTGATCACGGACAGAACACAGGTTGATGTGGACTCCGGATCCGCTCGCGGGTCCTATGGTGCTTCTGACCTGAACCGGGTCGGAGCTGCGGCGAATGTCATACGGTCGATGCTGTCTGACTACGGCTATATCGTGCCGGATGCACTGCGGGAGGACTGGACAGCGGACGACATACCCCGGCAGTCTGACATGGCGCAGTATATCCGGGTTTTGACGGCTCTCCGGGACTCGCTGCGGTTTGCTGACACGGTTCCACCGCTTCCCGGTACAATGGATCGATTTACGTTTATTATGGCAAATCAAATTGAGGCTATGCTGTCTATGCTGGGACCGGTGGCGGAATCCATACCGGATACATGGTTTGACAGCGGCCAGATTGAGGCAGGTGTGGCGTATGCTTGACAGAGCATCAAAATACCCGGGCAGGGTCAGGCTGACGCCTGTTACCGGGCAGACCAATGTCTATAAATTGGAGTGGGCGGACGAACCTACGCAGGTTGGTACTCCACTCAACAAAGCAACTCTTTTCTCCGATGCCACGGCGGCACTGTTCGGACTGACTGCTGAATCTGACAAAACACCGAACGGAGCGTTCAGGGCCATCAAAAATGGATTTTGTCAGGTTTTTGTGGGGACCGGCGCGCCGTCATCGTCTCTGGAGGCAAAAGTCGGTGATGTATACATTGCCGGCGGTGCCATGTATCATTGCACGGCAGTATCCGGCAGCACCAGAACATGGATGCGTATGTCCGGCATCAAAGAGGTACTCAAAACTGAAATCATAACCGAATCTATCCGATGGTTTAAGCCTGCCGGTCTGCATGGCGATGTCCGTCTGATGCTGTTCGGCGGTGGTGCCGGCGGCGGTTCCGGTGGCGGCGGCGGTTCCGGCAGGCGGACTGTGACTGTTGCAAATCTGGACAGGGACCACTACGACTGCGTGGTTGGTTGCGGCGGAAAACCGGGCATGGACGGCGGGACAACGTCATTCGGCGATGTGGCGACGGCATCCGGCGGATCTGCCGGGAACACTGCAGGCGGAGATGGTGCAGCCGGTGGAGGGGGCTGCAGCTACAAAAAAGGCGGCAACGGGGACGACGGCGGCGGAGGCGGAGGCGGAAACAAGGCTGTTGGCGGCAATGGCGGCCCCAATGGAGGCGGAGGCGGAGGCGGAACAGAAAAATCCGGCGGCTCCGGGAAGGCCGGCGCTTTCTCCGGCGGCGTTGCCTCATCTGCTGCGGGCGGCGGTGCCGGGGTGGCGGGAAACGGAAAGGTTTCTTCGACCGGTTCCGGTTCCGGTGGCCCTGGTGTTGACACAACTGCCACGGACAATGATTTTGTGGGCCACGGTTCGCCGGGTGCCGGTTATAATACTGGTTCCGGCGGAGGCGGAGGCGGCGGCTATGGCGGCGACGGCGGAGACGGCGGACGTTCTATCGGTTCCGGCAACGGCAACGGGGGCGGAGGCGGCGGCGGTCTCGGTGGAGACGGAGGAAACGGTGCCGAATCCAACGGAGGAGGAGGCGGCGGCTATGGCGGTCCCGGCGGGGATGCGGACGAATCCAACGCAGGCGGAGGCGGCGGCTATGGTCCCGGCGGTGCTGGTGGGTCTACTGGTCGTGACGGCGGTCTCGCTGCCGGCGGATGCGGCGGATCCAACGCTTCATCCGGCGGGCATGGTCTGATCATCCTGCAGTATTATACCTGGGAGGTGGTCGCGTGAAGGTGTTTTTGATTAAGGGCAGGTTCTGCCATGAAGATGTGTCGGAGCGGTTTGCCTCAGCGGCAGCGGCAGAGCGGGAATATCCGTACTGTGTTTTTGCGGAGGCACCGGATTTTGTGCATCCCGGATGGGGATACGATGAAACCGTAGACGGAGATGAGCGGTTTATCCGGCCCGGGACACCGGACGGATATAGGTATGATGACGGCTGCGGCTGTTTTGTGCCGGCGGGAGGTGATCGGAATGCTGCCGTATAAAACCGGTACCGTCCGGGTGACTTCGGCTTTCGGCACGCGCACGATGAAGGGGATAACCGAATATCACAAAGGCATTGACCTCGTGGGGTCGGACAAAACCGTTGTGGCGGTGCTGCCGGGTCGTGTTTTATTCTCGCGGATCATAACGGACACCAATAACCGGACGTGGGAATGGGGCAATTATGTCTGCGTTCAGTCGGACGACGGTACATTGTCGTACTACTGCCATCTCGCAGCGCGTTCTGTTCGCGCCGGCGATCGTGTGAAAATCGGTGACACCATCGGGATTGAGGGTAAAACAGGCAAATCCACCGGCTCTCACCTGCATTTTGAGGTACGGAGGCCGGACGGGGGGGCCGTTGATCCCACCATGGCGCTGGGCATCCCCAACCGGATCGGCTCCCATGAGGTGCTGACGGATGCGGAGAAGGTCTGCCGAAAAGCCGGGCTGGAAGCGCAGACGAAGGCGTATCTGGACAAGTACAAATATGCGCCGGATCTGTGGCGGAAACTCTGGGAGGCAATGCGATGAGATGGATGAAGCGGCTTTTGCTGTCGATCTATCTTTATATGGGCGCGTTCTTCGCGGTCTGTCTGGTCGTCTGGATCATCACCGGAAACGAACCGTCCTCCCTTGTCATGGGTATCTCTGCGGCTGTGGGTGTGGAATCTGTGGCCGCCGGGGCTATCCGTGTATTTGAAACCAAACAACATCACGAACACGAAAAGGAGATGCAGGATCATGGACAAAAATGCTGTGAATGCGAAGACGAAAACAAACTGGGCGGAAAAATTGACGAGCCGTAAGCTGTGGTGCGCCATTGCGGCCGGCGTCGTCATGGCGCTTACGGTGCTGTTCGGGGAGGGTCTCACGCCGGAAATGGTGGGGATCATCCGCAGCGGCATCGGGGTGCTGATCGCCTATATTTTCGGCGAGTCCGCAGTCGATGTGGCACGCCAGATGGTGGAGAGGATCACGGCGGAACTGGAGGCGGATATGATGAAGCCGACCGAGGAGGACGGAAATGATCAGTAATGAAGATATGCAGCAGATCAGGGAGCACATGGAGCTTATCTTTGTGACCCGTAAAAGCTGCGATGAACAAACAGACGCTTACACAAAGCGCCTGAATGAGGGGAACACCCATTTTGCCATCATCGACCAGCGCCTAAAGGTGACAAACTGGCTTTTGACTGGCGTTTGCGGAACCCTGATTGCAGATATCCTGAAATCACTGTTCGGAGGTTGACAATATGCCCGACTGTCAAAGCTGCCATGACAACCGCACTCCGGCGAACGTCCCGTTTTATGTACACGAAGCAGAGATGTTCCGCATGGAGCGGGTCAACTGTCGTCTGCTGGCTGCCTGCCTGCTGCTGCTCACTGCTCTTGTTTTATCCAATCTAAGCTGGGCCATGCATGACCACCAGACAGAGACGACAGAAGCGGAAGTCACAGAAGCGCAAACAGAGGGATAACCGGAAGCGGATGTGTATCCGGTCACGTCCTTCCTTTGGGAGAACTGTATGGAGTATACCAACTCTGAAATCACACATCTTATAAACGAGCGAATCCACCGGGAGCGGGATCGGAAGATACTGATCCGACGTTTGGTGGACGGTGTTTGTTTTGAACCTTTGGCCGAAGAATTTGATATGTCTGTACGTGGCATCAAGTACATTGTATACAACGCACAAAAGACACTTTTTGGTGTTGTTTCGGCCTCCAAATAACAAAAAAGCGGCGTATACTTACATTAAATACAACTTTTAATACAAGTATAATTGAATATTGCACGAAAGTTGCCCTGTCTCTTCATTGAGGCAGGGCTCTTTTTTTTATACAATATTGGCAGAAATCGGAGGTGATTCCCGTGGGCTGGAAATACTACAACCCCAATCCCAGAGGTAAGCGGGTCGGGGACTGCTCCACCCGTGCGCTGGCCAAAGCCATCGGCGGCGATGACTGGCACACAGCCTTTGCGGCCAAAGTGGCGGAAGCGGCCATTCGGTGCGACGAAACAGACGCGGACGATGTCTGGGGGGCTGTGCTCCGGCGGCACGGCTGGCACCGGTACATTGTGCCCGAGGACTGGGACGGGTACACGGTGCGGGATTTCTGCCGGGACCATCCCACCGGGGTGTATGTCCTTTGTCCCCACCAGCATGTTGTTTGTGTGGAAAATGGGTCCTGGCTCGATACGTGGGACAGCGGCGACACGGTTGTGATTTACTACTGGACGAAACAGGAGGAATGAGTTATGTCTTGGAACAACTACTACGGCGGATATCAGCCGAACGGAGGATTCGGGTACCCGCAACAGTATGCGCAGGCTCCGCAGAACTTTGGTCAGCAGCCGGCGCAGGGATACGGGCAGATGCCTGCGGCGCCCATGCGGGATGACCGTATATGGGTTGAAGGAGAGGAAGCCGCCAGATCATTCCTTGTTGCGGCGAACAGTTCGGCTGTGCTCTGGGATTCCGGCAGGGATACCATTTATTTCAAGCGGACAGATGTGTCCGGCAGACCGCTCCCGATGATGATTCTTGATTTCACCGTCCGGGACCAGAACCAGAAGCCGGAATATGTGACCAGGCAGGAGTTTTTGCAGGCAATAAATGCACTTCTGGCACCTACACAGCCGGCACAGACTCCCGCACCGGCAGTTCCGGCAGAAACGGAGGTTGTAAATAATGCCTAATTCCACTAAAACCAATTATACCGCTGCGGAAGTGAACAGCGGTATGCAGAATGGATTTATCCAGTTTATGCAAAAAAACCAGGGAAAAGACCCCAACCAGATTCTGCAGGAAATGCTTGGCTCCGGCCAGATTTCGCAGGAGCATCTCAACATGGCGCAGGCAATGGCGAAGCGTTTTGAGGCGCAGTTTTCCGGCCTGCGGAATATGTTCCACTTCTGACACAACACTGCGGCCGCGGTTTGTGATATAAAACTTTTAACTAACCATAGGAGGAATATTATATGTCTCTTACTGCAAGCGAAATGACCCCTGCTGACATCGCCGCTGTAACCGGGAACGGCAACTGCAACGGCGGAAGCTGGGGTGGAAACTTCGGCGAATGGATCCTTGTGTTCTTGCTGGCTTCCATGTTCGGCTGGGGCGGCATGGGCATGGGAGGCTTCGGCGGCATGATGGGAGGTATGGGCATGATGTGGCCCTGGATGATGATGAACGGTTTCGGCGGATGGGGCGGCCGTGACTGCGGCTGTGGCTGTGCTACTCAGGCGGATCTGGCAGCCGGATTCAACAATTCTGCCATTCTCGGCGGGATCAACGATCTGAAGCTGGGACAGGCCGGGGTACAGCAGACGCTCTGCCAGGGCTTCAATGGTGTCAACACCGCTGTTTTGACCGGCGTAAACGGCATCGAAAATGCTATCTGCTCCCAAGGGTATCAGAACCAGCAGGGCTTCAACGAAATCGCCCGTCAGATCGGCGACTGTTGCTGCAGCACCGGCAGGGCAATCGACGGTGTCCGGTATGATATGGCTGTACAGGCATGTGAGACCAGACACCAGGCATCCGACAACACCCGGGACATCGTAGATTCCCAGAACGCTGGTACTCGTGCCATCCTGGAAAAGCTCGGCCAGATCGAGTACAACCAGCTCGCCGAAAAGTACCGCGCCGTCGAAAACGAGAACCAGAACCTCAAGCAGAATGCGTATATCGCGGCCACCATCGAAGCATCTCAGGCCATTCTCCTGAGGCGTCTGGGTGCTGAGTGCCCGCAGGCTGCCTATATCGTGCAGCCGCCCACCACGGTAAGCTTTCCCACTAACTGCTGCGGTCAGGCTCAGTTCGGCGGCTGGGGCGGCGGTTGGGGCAACAACTGCAACTGCAGAGCATCTGCATAAACCAATCAGCCCCACGGGGTAACAAAAAGCGGCGGGGCAACAGTCTCGCCGCACATTATTACAGGAGGTAATCTATGGATAAATACACATATCCTGCCCTGCAGACCATTGCGGACGGCGGGAATGCACTGCTGAACCCCACACGGTACGGCTGTATTTGCGGTGCGGTGAGCCAGACAGAGACGGGCGTGATTCGCCTATCCGGTGTCTGCGGGAATCGCAAAACCCAGTATCACATCATGTTCGGTGCCAATGTTGCCATTCCGGACGGCGGTACGGTTGGGCCGATCACCATCTCCCTTCTGCTGGACGGTGTTCCGCTGCCGGCGTCCTCCGCCATTGTGACACCTGCGGCGGCCGGGGAGTTCTGGCACGTGTCGATCAACGATCTGGTTGACGTGTGCTTCGGTGATTCGGTGACCATCGGCATTCGCAACGATTCCGGCACGCCCATCGAGATGCAGAACGCTATTCTCACAGTTTAAGGAGGAACCTATGGAACATCTTAAGCGAATGAAAGAAAAGCTCCAAAAGGAGCTGAAGGAATTTGACAAAAAGGACGATTTGTCTATGGGTGATGTAACCACCATCCATATGCTGACCGACACCATCAAGAACATCGACAAAATCTGTATGCTGGAGGAAGAAGGAGGCTACAGCCAAGCTGTGGACCGTGACGGCCGCATGATGCCTCACTACAACCAGGGCGGCAGATCCTACAATGATGGACGTTCCTACAACGATGGCGGATACAGCCAGCGCAGAGACAGCCGTGGCCGGTATTCCCGGGACGACGGAGAAAAGATGCGCATCGTAAAAGAACTTGAGCAGATGCGGAATCTGTTTAATGACGACGAGTGGGACATGATCGAGGACATCGTACACCGGATCAAGGGGGCCGCATGATGATAACCCGGCAGGATATTGACGAGGCGCTGGAGGAACTGGAAGGGGCGCCGAAGAATTTTGAGACGGCCCACAAGACAGCAACCCTCCTGCAGCTTCGTGCACTCCTGCCGGGTGGCTCTGCATCGGATATATCCGCAGTATCCAACGCCGCACCGCCGGACATACCGGCAGACAGTGAGTTTCTGACGCTGGCGCTCGCAAAGGATCCGGCAGCGGTGTGGATGCTGATGGATGAGATGATGGACGCTACGGCGGTACTGCTTCCGAGGATGTATGATGCGGTACTTCGCAGGCTGCGGGAGATGTAGCGAAAGAAGCTCCAGAGTGGGGCTTCTTTTTTAAACTCACGTAATACTCAAAATCTTCTTTGATATAGAGAAATCACTGTTATTTTCCGTTGAAAACTTCTCAAAGAGATAAACAAACACCGGAAGAAAAGAACAAAACCACCTCATATGGGGTGGTTTTTCTTGTTTTATGGCGGTTTTTGGTGAAAATGTTGGTGTGAATTTCGATGAATAATTGCAGAAAATCCTGCATAATACGCAAATAATACTCTTACAATACGCAAACCTATATTTTATTGATTGCATCTATGAGCTGATTTATCTCATAATGGGTATACACCTGATCCGTCACGTCTCGGTCGGCGTGGCCTACGATGCGGCGGATTATTGTTTTGGGCACCTCTGCTCTCTGCATCAGGGTGATGCACGTGTGCCGGGTATCGTGGGGGAGATGATCCATTTCGATCTGCTCCAGTATATCCGTGAAATAGGTATCGCGGTATGTGCTCGTTTCCATGCCGCCTCCGGTTGGCTTCTGCAGAAAATATTCTCCCGGCAGGCTCATCCAGTGCGTCCACAGCGGAACCACCTTCTCTGCGATCGGGACCTTCCGGGCACCGGCGTCGGTTTTAAATCTGGGAATATCAAAATACCGTTCATCCAGATGCACGTGCTCCTTTTGGATCTGGCACAGCTCTCCGATCCGGATGCCGCTGTATATCATGATGAGGATGATACCGATGTATTCATTCCGGGCGATATTATCCCACAGCGTTTCGATTTCTGCGTCGGAGAAAGGCTTGTGTTTTTCTTCTTTTTCTCCGGGCTTTGGTTTGTACTGGGCGATGTTGACGTACTGGCCGTAGTTGGTGGTGCACAAATCATTCTGGATGGCGTAGTCGAAGATCTGGCGGAAGAATACCTTTATCTTCCGCATGGTTGGGTATTCTTTTCCGCAGCTGTCGATGACACCCTGCAGGTGCGAACGGCGGATTTCGGCAAATTTCATGTTGTACAGCGCGCCGCAGACCTTATAGCTGGCTTTGTATCCGCTGACGTTTGATTTGCTGATGGTGGGGAATTTCTCGCCCGACCACTTGTCGTACAGCTCTGCAAAGGTGATTGCGTCGTCCAGCTCATAAGGGTTGGCATTGTATTCCGCAAGGGCGGTCATCGCTTCCTCGCGGGTGGCATACCATCCGATAGTTTTATACTGCTGCCGGACCTTTCCGCTTTCGTCCGCAGTCCATCCGGAGGTGATTCGGGCACGCCATGGCCGGCGCCTGTTTCCGGGGAGTTTGTGGACGGATCCCCATCCGTTTGGGTTTCTCATTGGGCACCTCCTATAAGGAAAGGCAGGGTCTTGCGGGATCCTGCCTTGTTTGTTATTCATCTTCTGTTATGCTCACAAAATCACTTGTATAGATCTGACCGGACATAGACTGTCGGTATTCTTCTGCTGCCATAGTGGTGGTGAAGGATGCAGTGGGATCCAGTTTATACACAAGTTCCTGCAACTCCTCTATGGTGACATTGAAGAACTCCTTCCGGAGATTCACCTTGTTTACACGCTTTTCATTCAGTATGTGATGCAGTTCAGTTTCCAAACCTACAGCGTCTTCGGAGAAAATAAAGCTGTGTACGTCAAATCGGAACGGCACACTGGCGTCGCCCAGCTCGTCCACACGATCCTGAGGCTCCTGACGGCGGGTCATGCCGATCTTGAATACGTTTTCGCCGAAAGCACCCAGATTGCTGATGATGTACACGGTTCCGGCTTTTCCGTTCTGCAGATGGATGATCTCTTCCTTCTTGACAGCAACTTCGGCAAGCTGGTTTTGCAGTTCTGCGATCCGTGCTTCCATCTTTTTACGTTCGGCATCTGCGGCAGTCTGGAGTGATTCTCTGATCTTATCAATTTCGGCCTTATACTTGGATTCTTCCTTTTCGATTTTCTTCTGTTCTTCTTCCAGCTTTTTCCGCTCAGCGGCTTCGATGCGCATCTGTTCCCGGAGAGCTGCCTGTTCAGCTTTGGCCTGTTCCCGCTTCACGTAGTAGTTGTATTCGATCTTTACTGCGTTTATAAATAGATATTCTATCTTGGATATGTACTCTTTGAGTGTCCCGGCGATGGTCTGGTTCCCTTCAATGGCGATGGCGTAATACTTGGCCGTCATCTCACGGACAGATGAGATTGCATTGTCCAGTTTTTCGTACTTCAGGGCATACAGGATATTCTGCAATTCCGCTCGCATTGCTATAGCCATCAATTTGTAGATAGCAGCTATTGTTTTTGTGCTGTATCTGGATTCAAATTGTGCAACGGTTTCTTGTATCTGTTTATCATTCAAACGGAATTCCTGCTGCAGGCTTTTGGAATCCATGGAATGCAGATGAAGGATTACCGTAGGACAGAGTTCTTCATATTGTTTGGATAATTCCGGAGAAAGAAACTCGCTGTTCTGAAGCGCATATTCCACTGCTTTGTATAGTTCCTGCATATTATGCAGTTTTTTTTGCAGTGCGGCAATTTTCTTTTCCAGATCCGTATCGGTAACTTCTTTTTTAGATACTGCAGGAGCGGAGGATTTGAGGGCTTTATTTTTTGCTTCCAGCTCCCGGATTTTTTCTTTATACGATCTTATTTCTTCGGAATGATCAGATGCGTTGCTTTCTTTTTTTGCTTTTTTGTATCCAAAATGATAAGGTAGAATAAACGGCCAAAAAAGGAGATATGCAACTACAACAAGCCATGTTTTTATCATCCTATCACCTCACACAGTAAACATTCTTCTTAGTACATCCATTACGGACACCCCCCGCATCATCTCCTGATACTGGAACCATCCTATGTCAGGGCGGGTAGCGTCGTACAGCATCACCAGCAGGAGCAGGACAAACATCAAGGCGAATGCGATGGCAAAAGCCAGGATCCATTTGTTTTTCCGGCGTATCCGGGCTTCGGCGTTTTCGAGCTGTCTATCATAGCTGGCGATTAACATTTTCAGATAAATATCCTCCGGCACGATGGGCTGGCCGGGTTTGGTTTCGTCGGTGGACACGATCACACCGGCGTCTATGGATACACCCATGGCGGCGGCGATAGGGCCGAGGGTGGCAATGGTCGGAGATTTGTTGGTGCCGTTGAACACCTTTGTCACGGTGGATTCAGGGACACCGGACTTTTCTGCGATCCAGGCGTTTGTCACGTCCAGCTCTCTTTTTTTGTCCTTCAGGCGGTCTATTATATTCTCCATGTGGCCTCTTTCCGCCGTTTTCGGCCAAAAAACCGGCTTCGGCTCTTAAAAATCGTTTACGGCTCCGTCTGCGGGAGCATTTTTTGGTGTCGGATTCGCCTTGTTTGGGTATTGCGGCGGTTGTTGGCTTCTGGTATACTCTGGGTACAGAGCAAGGATCCACCGGATGATCCTGCCGCACAGAAAGGAATTTATACACATGAAAACTGCTCAGATGAAAGATGATTGCACCAGCGACTTCACGGAGGAATACCGTATGCAGATTGTGGAACGAATCAAGGCTGCGCTACCTTATCTTACACGAGAGCGTAAAGAAGCCTTTTTGGAGCGGCTTGAAGCTCTGGCCAAAGAGGAAGCTGCCGGATGACCCCCGGTAGCTTTTTTTATTTTGGTTCTGTCCCCGATTGTTCCCGTTCGGCAGCTCGCTCCATGTCTTCCACGATGATCTTCAGTCTGGCAATGCCGGAGTCGGTTTTGGAGAGAAGTTCGGATAAGGTGATAATCCGGGCGGTCAGCGGGTCTTCTGTGGTGGGGGTAGTGTGTCTTATCTCATTGTCGTTCAAAAGATAGGCAGGCTCTACCTCAAAGTACCTTGCTATCATTTCAATAGTACCACCCCGGGGCAGTCTTCCTTGTTTCCATGCTGTTACTGATCCAGACGAAAGACCGAGTTCGGCGGCAACAGCGTTTGGGGTCTTTCCTTTTTGCTCACACAGTTTTACATAATTATTCCAAAACATAGCGTTTCTCCTGTTCTGTTTAATCTCACTAAAAATGAGCTATAATATTTGTCTGATTTTAAATGAGATTTCTTATTGACATCTCATTAAGAATGAGGTATAATATAACCACAGGATAACCGCTGTATAACCGTGATATTAGTATAACACAGGTTTACACGATTTGTCAATATAAAATGAGATTTTCATACTTTTGAAATGAGATGAAAGGGTGATAAAACAATGTCTCACGCTACGATTGGTAACACCCTGCGGGAACGCCGGAAGGATGCTGGATACACGCAGGATGAGGTTGCAAAAATCCTCGGCGTTAATCAGACCATGGTTCTGCAGATCGAACGGGGCACCAAGCAGCTTTCTCTGCTGAATGCCGCCAAGCTGGCCGAGCTGTTCGGATGCTCTATTGAAGATCTTCTCAAGGAGGTACCACATGAGCATAGCGACAAATCTTAAGTCTCTGATGATAGCGCACGACCTTTCCACGGCGCAGCTTTCGGAGCGTTCCGGCGTTTCCAAGGGGTCGCTGACCGTTTACCTTAAAGGCCACATCAAACCGGGCCGGGAGGTTCTGGAGCGGCTGGCGGCGGCTCTTGGTTGTACGCCCGGCGATCTTGACAGGCCGAAGGCCGTCCGGCAGCGGGGTACCAACGTCCCCGTGGAAACGGCGGCGCGGATCATGGGAAAGCCGGCGCAGTGGCTGCGGGTCATGCTGCAGCAGGGGCGATTCCCGTTCGGTTTCGCCGTAAAAAACGAGGGATCGGGGCAGTACAACTATTACATCAATCAGACCGACTTCGAGGAGTATGTCGGCCGGAAAGTGGAGGACGCATCATGAGATACATTCGTACAGGGGCCGGACAGGCCGGGCGGTTCTGGGGATCCACAGCGGTGGACAGCCATCGTCCCGCAAAGCCGGATGCACGGACGGACATCAAGGCGGAACGTGCACAAATCTGCCTGAACTGCACAAAAGCGCACTGCACAGATACAAAGAAGTGTTTCGACAAAACTGTGACAATCGGGGTATCGGAAGATGATTAAATCCATTCTGTATGCACTCCTGGGTGCGGCGGGGGTCGGGGAATTCTGGGTGATCTGGTGTGTGGCTGCGGCCGTGGAAAACAGCGCGCCCTTCCCGAGAGCTGCCGGGATTCTGGGCGGTCTGCTGGTTATCGGATACTGCATTGCCGGTCTGATCTGTCTCGGTGTTTCGCTGTATCGCAGATGCTACCGGCGCAGGGAATCCAGACGCCTGGGCATTATCCGGATCGACCGGGACGGCAACTATTATTACACAAAAAAATAACAGGCGGCGTGCGGGAACACGTCACCTGTTAAACGGGGGATCTGTATGGGGCCTACCTAAATTTTAACACAGATCCTCTGATATGTCAAGGAGGTATATATGGACAACAAAACCAAGGACGCGCGCCGGTTTGTGATAGTGGTCACGGAGACCGGCGAAATGTACACCCACGATGCGGGGGATTCTGTGCTGGCTGCGGCGCAGGTGCTCTGCGGCGGCGGTGTGACTACGGTGCCCTACATCGACAAGCGGTTCGTGGTGCTCTACGGTCACGAAGGGACGCACAACCCGGACGGCTCTGTGCTGGCACAGGAATATGTGACCGGCGCGGCGGTGGTGGCCTGCGGACCGGCGGCCAGACTCCGGGGATTTTCCAAGTTCGGCGCCAAAGATACCATCAAGTATCTGCGGGGCGTGGTCAGGAGGGATTATCATGTGTGAGATCTGCGGACAGTTTACCTGTCCCTCCGCCTGCCCGTCGGCCATCGGGCCGGAGGAGTACGAATGCGCAGTATGTGGGAAGGACTACATCGAGGATGATGTCGACGAATATCTGGACGACGGGAAGTGCATATGCTTTATCTGCGCAAGATGCGAGGATCCCGAGGTGATCGACGAAGCAAGAGAGGTGCACCGGTTGGAACCGATAGAACAGATCCGTGCGTGGTACCGGGATATCATGGCGAGGTGCAGGCGATGACATATGTTTCAACTAAAAACATGAGCCGGGAGCAGTGGCTGGAGCGCCGCAAACACTCTATCGGTGGATCTGACGCAGGTGCTATCCTGGGACTTTCCAAGTACAGTTCGGCGATGGCCGTCTGGGGAGAGAAAACCGGTCGGATTCCGCCGCAGGAGGACAACGAAGCCATGCGGGAAGGGCGGGATCTGGAACAGTATGTGGCGGACAGGTTCTGCGAAAAGACCGGGAAGCGTGTGAGACGGTGCAACAAAATGCTGTACAATCCGCAGTATCCGTATTCCCACGCAGACATTGACCGGGAAGTGATCGGGGAAAATGCCGGGCTGGAATGCAAGACCATGTCTGCGCCGTTTGCAGAAAACGATCTGGAAAACGGGAATTATCCGGCGTCCTATCACGCACAATGTCTGCATTACATGGCAGTCACCGGTGCGGATCGGTGGTATCTGGCAATCCTGCTGTTTGGGCACGGGCTGTATGTATTCACCATCGAACGTACCGACGAGGTCAGCAAAACGATTGATGGGATCATGCAGGCGGAACGGGAATTCTGGGAAGATCATGTGCTGGAAGATATTCCGCCGGATCCGGACGGCACAAACGCAACCACGGAGGCTCTGAAAGCCATGTTCCCGGACGACACCGGGTTCGACACGGAACTGGATGACGAACCAATCTCCCGTTATGAGGAATTCCGGAAGCAAGCGGAACATCTTCAGCAGCAGATGGAAGCAGCAAAGCAGGAAATCATGCTTGTGATGCAGGACAGCGAAAGCGGGGTCAGTGATTCCTACCGGGTGACATGGAAAAAGCGGAAGCGCACGACCTACAACATCAAGGAACTGATGAGACAACACCCGGAAATCGACATGAAACCATTCACAAATACCACGGAATACAGAGCATTTTCCGTGAAATAATCGAAAGAGGTGGGAAATATGGCTGATATGACAGCATTGGTGCAGAACGCACTGGAAAACAGAAATCTGAAGGTGGTGGAACCGGAAGCGATGCCTGTTGTGCCGTTCGATGTGTACACCCAGGGCGGGGACAAGCTGGGCCGGTACTACAGCGAACTGGGAGCGGATGAGGACGATGTGCCGATTTTCCGGGCGACGGTTGGTCTGGGCGGATCCCGGGATTTCAACATCACCACAGGGATCGAGGATCTGGACAAATCTTCCCCCAGCATCTGCGGCGTGGTATTTTACGCCCACAACATGAACGTGTTTTTCGATGAAGCCACGCCGGGGGAACCGCCGGTCTGCGTGTCCAAAGACGGCATCACCGGATTTGACAGAAACACCGAGGAAACCTGCGACTGTGCGAGCTGCCCCAGAAACAAGCCCAAAAACGGCGGACGGCGGGAATGCCGGAATAAGGTACGGCTGTATGTGCTGACATCCGGCACACCGGTTCCCATGGCGATTGACGTTCCTCCGGCTTCCCTGATGGCCTGGAAGAAGTACAGATCTTCCCTGCGGCATTTCGGTTTTCTGGAACCCCACGAAGTGCTGACAGAATTCACGTTGGAAGCGGCGGTGAATGCGCAGAAGATCAGGTACAGCAAAATCAAGCTGCGGATGCTGGGCAAGCTGGAGCCGGAAGCCGTTCAGAAGATCGAGCTGATCCAGCAGTTTTTCAAGCCCGAGATTTTCGAGGCAGACTTTGAGGAGATAACCAACAATGACTGAGTCCATGCTGGTGAATCAGGTGATCCGGGTGCTGTATCCGTTTGCGGACCTCACCCGGGTCAACACCGGTACCGTGAAGACGGCGGCCGGATATAGCTTTTCCACCGGAACGCCCAAAGGATACAGCGACATTTCCGGGAATCTGCGCTCAAACCGCTCCCGGTCCGGGTTTGCCATCGCCGTGTACATCGAGTGCAAGGTGGGAGACGGTCAGCCGACACCGGAGCAGGTGCGCTTTATCCAGAAGAAAAAGGAGCAGGGGTGCATTGCCGGGATCGTGTACAGCACGGATCAGGCGATGGAGCTGCTTCGGCCCTATGTGCGGTGATCCGGTGGCGGAAACAAAACATGAAAGGAGGTGGATCCTGTGGCGGAATCCCGGATTAAGGCGGAGAATTATATCACCATTCAGGGTTGGATGGTGACGGAGCTGGGACTTCGGAACAACCGTCTTCTGCTGTATGCTCTGATATACGGCTTTTCCCAGGATGGAAAAAGCGGGTATTCCGGAAAGCAGGACTACCTTCTGGAATGGCTGGACTGCTCACGGTCGGTGTTGTACAACTACATAAAGGAGCTCAAAACAAAGGGACTTCTCCGGGAAGTGACCACACCTACGGGGCAAAAGCTTCTGCAGGCTGTTCGGGTGCTGAAATGTGCAAAATCTGAACACAATGTCCAAAAAATGGACATGGGATGTCCAGAAAATGGACATGGGAATGTCCAAAAAATGGACATGGGATGTCCAGAAAATGGACTTCTTCCTATATATAATACTATTGATAATCCTTTATATATTGATAGTAGTAGTGTAAATATAGATACACCTGTAGAACCACCGACGCCGCCAACGGTGGAAGAGATAGCGGATTATTGCCGGGAAAGAGGGAATAAGATCGATCCGCAGCGGTTCCACGACTTCTATTCACTGCGGAAATGGCAGGGACGGGAGGGTTCGATTGCCGAACCGGAACAATGGCAGGCGATCATCCGGCTCTGGGAGACCAACGGCCGGGACGACAAGAAGCCGGGGAAACCGGCAGAACAATACAACGGCGGCAGCTTTGACACGGATGAGTTCTTTGAGGCGGCACTTAGAAGGTCATACGCGGATATTGCTGACTGGGATATAAACGGAGGATAGTAAAAATGGATAACAACCAGACCGGCGGTGGGCCGGTAGAACGGGATCCGGCGAAGCAGTCGCTGCTGGCACTTGTCAACGCCGGGCGGATTGCGGAGCTGTTCTTGTGCGTACTGGAGGCGGACGGGAACCAGCAGGTCACGGCGGCTATAGCTTCCTGGGCGCGGGATTATTCGCCCGTGTTTGAGGATGGCCACTATGTGCAGAGAACCAACAACGTACTGCGGCAGATCCGGGCGAACGGGTCCGGGTTCTGGCAGCTCTTTGATGCGGTTCTGTTTGACGACAAAACCCGCGAAAAGTGGGTCGAACTTTTGAGAAAAACGGAGGGAAAATAAAATGCCTAAGCTGATTACCATGCTCACCATGACGGTGGAGCTGCACGACGAACTTCCCGATGCTCATGCAGGAACCGAAACTGAGGAACGGCACTTTGCCGACATCAACCGGGCGCTGATGGCGGTGCCGGCGGTACAGAAAAGCACACTGGATGCATCCAAGCTGTTCTTTCACGATCCGGTGGACGGGGTTCTTCTCCGGGCGTGCCCCTTCTGCGGGAAATTCGCGCCGGTCCATGTGGAGGAATGCACCTTTGATCCCTGCCCGGATGCGGAATGTGATCTGTGCGAGGAACGGGCTTACAGAGTGATCTGTGATCCGGATGATGGCGGATGCGGTTCCGCTTCCGGTTGGTACGACGACAAAGACGCGGCTGCCGACGGCTGGAACGGCCGGGCGGATGTATAACGGAGGGAATTGCCATGAAAAAACAGAACTTTTCAATCCACGCGCCGGTGTTTGCCGGGATGCGTGCCGACATGGATCAGCGGCTGGCGGAAGCCGTGGATATGCTTCGGGAGACCGGGGCGGAGAAAGCCACGATCACGGTGAAGATCAACGTGTCTCTGGACACACGCGAGGTGGTATCCGCCGACAACACGCTCCGGCCTGCCAAGGTGCCGGTGATGGACTACAAGATTTCCAACGTGGTCAAGCTGGCCTCCAATTCCGCTGATGTGGTGGACACGGGGAATCTGGAGATTCACAAGCTGATGGAAGGGTATGAGCTGCGGCCGGCAGGGGTTGAGCAGATGGCCATGGATGAGCCGGATGAGGATGATGAGATTCTGGCCGAGCTGGCGGAGGAGTACGGCATCGACGCGGCCCAGGAGGCGGATGCTGCGGAAGCTTCCGGCGATGATGAGCCAAAAACTGGTGGTAAAGTCACCGCCAGAGAAATACCGGTCAGTGCAAATTTTAGATAAAATCAAAGGAGATAAAAATCATGGATAACAAATACTATATCGTAAGATGTGCAAATGCCGGCGTGTTCTTTGGACGGATCCGGGAAAGAAGCGACAAGGAAGTTGTCATGGAGGATGTGCGGAAGCTGTGGCACTGGGCTGGCGCCTGCGCTGTGGAACAGCTCGCAATGGACGGGACGACCGAACCAAGCGGATGTCAGTTTACCGTTACTGTGCCGGAAATGTCTGTGATGGAGCCGATCCAGATTATTCCGTGTACGGACAAGGCTGTCGAAAGCATCAGGGAGGTAAAAGAGTGGAAGCGAAACTGAGCGAGAAAATCAGGGCGTTTTTGATGATCGGTGACGGCCGGGGTTACGGCTCGGGTGACGGCCGGGGTGACGGCTCGGGTGACGGCCGGGGTTCCGGCTCGGGTTCCGGCTCGGGTTCCGGCTCGGGTTCCGGCTCGGGTTCCGGCTCGGGTTACGGCTCGGGTTACGGCTGGGGTGACGGCTCGGGTTACGGCTCGGGTGACGGCTCGGGTGACGGCCGGGGTGACGGCTCGGGTGACGGCCGGGGTTCCGGCTCGGGTTCCGGCTCGGGTTCCGGCTCGGGTTCCGGCTCGGGTTCCGGCTCGGGTTACGGCTCGGGTTACGGCTGGGGTGACGGCT
>JAZSCY010000400.1:0-2738 GCA_045530875.1 Eubacteriales bacterium | reverse complement strand
CGGCGGGACGATCCCGGAGCGGGGAAACCGCCGCTGGACCACAGCATGGCAAGGGCACCGCTCTCCATTTTGTAAAGAAACGGGCCGTCCGTGACCAGATTGTCATCCCGGCCGTTGCGGTCGGAGTGCCATGCGGGCAGTGCCCACGTAGCCTCGGATGCACGGAATAGTAGTTTCGGATCTCCCGCCGGGGCGGACAGATCCTCCTTCAGGGGCACAGCGCAGATCTCGCCGTCGCCCACCTGCAGCCATTCGTGGCAGAAGACCATGTAAGGGATGCCGTTCTCCTCGTACAGCGTGCCGTCCAGACATTCCCAATCTGCCGGGGTGGCCGGTGCGTTCGAGAGGGGCACAAAATTCATTCCCTTCTCGGGGCAGAACCGATCGGATACGAAAATCTGGGTGGCGCGGCACCGGGATTCACTTTTCAGCGACAGGAACAGATACCATTTTCCCTTGTAGCGATGGATCTCCGGCGCCCAAAAATCCCGATCCGCCCAAAAATTCTCGGGCGGCGTGAACACCGGGATCGGCTCGGAGAAATACTCCAGATCCTCGCTTACGCGGACGGAAACACCCCGTCCGTTGGAGTGAACGAGATAATATTTTCCGTGTTCACATACGATAAACGGATCCCGTACGCGAAAATCGTTTTTGTGTACCGGGTACAGCATGGGATTATTCGCCGTCGTCGGGCAGATCCAACCCGTCCCCATCCTCGTCCATATCCAGAAGACGGATGTCCAAGGGATCCTCGTCGCCCTCCTCGACCTCGCCGGCGCGCAGACTGGCCGCTTTTTCACGTACCAGACGTTCTACCTCGGCGCTGATCTCCGGATTGTCGTCTAAAAATTTTCGGGCGTTGTCCTTGCCCTGACCGATGCGCTGACCGGCATAGGAGAACCAGGCGCCGCTCTTTTCGATGATCTCAAAATTCACGGCCATATCCAGAATCTCGGAGGCTTTGGAGATGCCCTGGCCGTAGAGAATATCGAATTCCGCTACCTTGAAGGGGGGAGCCACCTTGTTCTTGACCACCTTGCAGCGGACGTGGCTTCCGTAAATATCGGAGCCGTTCTTCAGATTCTCCACCTTGCGGATATCCAGACGGACGGAGGCATAGAATTTCAGTGCCTTACCGCCGGGGGTAGTTTCGGGATTGCCGTACATAACGCCCACCTTCTCACGCATCTGGTTGAGGAAGATGACGATACATTTTGTTTTGGAAACGGTGCCGGACAGTTTTCGGAGAGCCTGGGACATCAGACGTGCCTGCAGACCCACGTGAGCCGCACCCATGTCGCCCTCGATTTCCTGCTGAGGAACCAGCGCCGCCACGGAGTCGATGACCACGATATCGATGGCACCGGAGCGAACCAGAGCCTCGCAGATTTCCAGACCCTGCTCACCGGAGTCGGGCTGGGAAACCAGCATGGAGTCGATGTTGACACCCAACGCCTTGGCGTAGACGGGATCCAGCGCGTGCTCCGCGTCGATGAAGGCGGCCTCACCGCCGGCCTTTTGTACCTCGGCGATGGCGTGGAGAGCCAGAGTGGTCTTACCGGAGGATTCCGGTCCGTAGATTTCGATGATACGGCCGCGAGGCAGACCGCCTACGCCCAGTGCCAGATCCAGATTGAGGGATCCGGTGGGAACGGCGCTGACTGCCATGCGGGGATTGTCGCCCATCTTGATGATGGCGCCCTTGCCGTAAGCCCGCTCGATCTGGGAGATGGCGGTGCTCAGGGCTTTCTTCTTTTCTTCGGGTGTTGCGTCTGCCGCCATAACGGGAGCGGCGGCCTTTTTCGTGTTTTTCATAGTATACAGATTCCTTTCGGACGATAAAATACGTATTTTGGGGTGGGGTGTGCAAAAAAGCAAAAAATCCACCCAATTACTATATTTATTATAACACAGAAAAAAATTTTTGTCCACAATGCAAACAAAAGTTTGTGATTTTTTGGCAGAGGATTGGGGGATGTTGTCCTCCCCTACAACAAAGAATTGCGTCATCCCATACGGCAGGGGATGGGCGGGGGATTTTCTGTTGTTTTGTAGGGGCGCATTCCATATGCGCCCGTCAACGTGCGTTTTGGAATTTACAAAACGGAAGGGGAAACCCCTCCCCTACAAAAAAACACCCGCGTCGATGGCGCGGGTGCGAGGACAGTTTATTTTTTATAGGCATCCTCGATGGGATCGGTGAATTTCCAGCTAATAATCTTGATTTTGTAATGTTCGAGGATTTCCTCTTGGGTTCTAAATGGCTTCCTGGGTTCAAATATACTGGATTCTTCGAGGAAAACATGTGGTTTTAGCGGCTCTTCTCGAGTGTATTCTTCATCATTCATATAGTACTCAGCATCGCCGACAAAACAGTAGAGCGTAAATACTCCATCCTTGAGTAATTCTATGTACTTATCTCCGCTGCCTTGAATGTGTCCCTCCCACCTTCTGTTTAGGCCAAAGCTATTAAATTCGCAGATATACACATCATTTACAGTAACTGTTTCTCCGTCGATCTCGTAAACCAACTCAAACGGAAACTCTCCGTAGGTTATCTCCGGTATGGGAGGCTGCGGCTCTCTGGGATAAGCCAAAATCCAAAAGAATACAAAAAGCGCACACAAAACAGCATACCCAATCAAGCCAACCTTTATCACCTGCGGTATTGCATTGGTGATTTTGTAGAGTATGTCTTCGCCTTTATTATGCACTTCCTCTGCCTCCTTTGTGTC
>JAZSCY010000003.1:0-2210 GCA_045530875.1 Eubacteriales bacterium | reverse complement strand
CTGCATGATCACCGTTGACCGGGAAAACAAAAAAATCTACGCACACTATATGGGCGTAGGACGGGATCGTGTATTCGACTATTCTTCCTAAAAAAACAGCCTCTGAGGAGTCATCCCCAGAGGCTGTTTTGTTGATATCATTCTTTCCATTCAAACAGCTTTTTGTTGTATATATATGCAATATCACCTGCACCCTGCAGCCGGACAAAATAGAACGTATCTCCCGCAGCGGAGGTGTTCTCCAGGCCCGCGGGCGTCATGTGAAATTCCTTGCTCCAGCCATAATGCTTTGTCACTTCATAATGCCGCCAGCTGGCACCGGATCGAAAATAAAACACATGAACCTCTTTCATGGAACGGGCTCCTCTTCCGTGCCGGTGCGGTTCATACACCGCTTCCTCCGCGATATGGCTCAAGATTTCCTCGGACACCGAGATCTCATCCCGCTCCAGTGAGTCCCTCAGCGCGGCGGTGATCTTCCGGTTTTTCAGCAGATCCCGAACAAGAAAAACAGCATGGTAGACCGCCGGCACAAGTGTCAGCAGCCCCAGCCACCAATACTGAAAGAAGCAAAGCATCATCACCAGTGAACCGGCCACCAGTGGCCCAATATAGCACATGCGCCACTCCCACCGGACAGCATTCCGCTGCTTGATGGCTTTGAGAAGATCCTCTCGGATATTCTCTTTTCTCAATATTTCTTTTTTCATACTGTCACCGCCTTGTTGTTCGTTTTTCCGTTCACACGGCAACAAAAATTGTATAAGGTGCCGCGGTCACGGTGAGAAGGATCGCCATTTTCCAGCGAACGCCCGATTTCTCATACCGGAATGTGCAGAAATAATGGAGCAAAAATCCGGAAATGGACGCGATCAAAAATCCGGGCACCGTTACATACCAGGCCGCGCCGTCCGGCTGCCACTCGAAAAACACATACGCCATGTACGCAAAGGCCAGCATCACAGAAAGAATTTCAAAGCCAAATGCCCGGCCGATGCAGTATGTATAAAACTCCCTTTTGTCCTCCACGCGGAACAGAAACATCCCCGCCAAAAGCACCAGATTGCACAGCAAAAACAGGGCAGGCACGGTGATGATCCAAGAGTTCGGCGCCAAAAGCAGAACCCACAAGGGGAACAATTCGTACAGCACAACGGATTTTCTCATCGGAACTGTCCTTTCTCAAAAAGATGGGGCAAATCACAGCACCCGGGCGGGCTGTTTCCCGGCAAAGATGGCATCCGCGTTCTTTCGGAAATCCTCAAAGGTCAGATCCCGGCTGCGCTCCATCGTTTTCGTGGGCGTCAATCCCATCTCGTACAGCCACGCACCGGAATAACCGCTTTCCTGCAACGCAGAATACAATGCGGGCCAATCGATCTCGCCCTCGCCGGGAAGCCAATGCTTTTCGTCCGCGAAATCGTAGTCGGACACGTGCAGCGTGACGATCTTATCGCCCAATTTCCGGATAAAATCCGCATGGCTGCCCTGCAGAAGATGATTGGTATCAAAGCAAACCCGCAGCTTGTCGTTGGCGCTGAGCAAACGGAGCATCTCGTCCGCTGTATTGCCAAGACACGTTCTCGGCAGATCCTCCACGGCAATGATGGCTCCGTGTTGGTGGGCAAACTCCGCCAGGCTGTCCAGAGTCTGCATGGAATACCGTATGCGGTCTTCCCTCTCCTCCGGGCCGATCGGCTCTCCGCTGGGATGGATAACGAAGGTGCGGATACCGATACCCGCGGCTTTTTCGATCAGCTCCTTATACAGCCGGACCGCATTATCACGAAGTTCTTTCCGGCAGGAGGAAATATCGATTTCCTTGAAGGGCATAAAAGGCAAATGGAAGGACCACAACTCTACCGCATACTGCTTTGCATACGCCTGCACTTCCCCGTAACGGATATCCTTATATTGATCCGGAGCCATGGAAATCTCGATAGCAGATACACCGCTTTGCTGCAGTTTGCGGAAATTCTCCTCATTCAGGGCAAAGCCACAGCAGGACAAACCGACTTTATTCATTTTCGGATAACCACCTTTCCGGTTTTGTAAAATATCACACTCACTATACCACGAAAGCGCTGTCAATGCAAGCGTATTTGAGAAAAAAGCACACAGCGGTTGTTTTTTATTCTGCTTCTCCGGTGCGAATCGGGACACGGATCACACCGCCCAGGGCATCCAATTCGCTCACCGTCCCGCTTTCC
>JAZSCY010000131.1:0-3898 GCA_045530875.1 Eubacteriales bacterium | reverse complement strand
GGGTGTCGGGGAGGGACACATCCGAGGGCTTTTCCAGATCGCCGGGGATCAGGGTGTCGGCGGGATCTTGTGTATCCTCTTCATCCCCCAGAGGGCTGAAGAAGGAGGGGGGGAGAATATTTCCCTCACCGCTCAGAAAAGAGAAGGTGAAATAGCCGCCCGCAAACAGCACCGTGGCGACACACACAGCCGCCAGCGCGGCGATGGGAAGGATCCGCTTCAGGATCCAGGTAAGGACTTTTCGTAATTTCATACGATCCCCGCGGCTCTCACCGCGTCCTTTCGTAAAATCGGTTATTTGTGATAGGGAGAGTTATGGGCGATCTGCGCGGCCCGGTAGATCTGCTCGCACAGCATGACCCGTGCCAGCTGATGGGGGAAGGTCATGCGGGAGAAAGATATTCTGAGATCCGCCCGCGCCTTCAGGGATTCGTCCATACCGTAGGAGGAGCCGATGAGAAAAACGATCTCCGAGGCACCCCGTGCGGCCGCATCCTCCATCTTTTTGGATAACTGGGGGGAGGTGAGCATTTCGCCCTCAATGCACAAAGCGATCACATACGCCCGGGGCGAGATTTTTGAGAGCGCCGCCTTTGCCTCCGTGGCCAGTGCCCGGGCGATCTCCCCCTCGGTGGGATTTTGGGGCAGCCGGGATTCGGGCGCCTCGATCACCGTCAGGGGCCACAGGCGGGTGAGTCGTTTTATGTATTCGCCGCAGGCATCCCGCCAGTGGGATTCTGCCAGAGTGCCGTGGGCGTAAATTGTCACTTTCATAATGCGTTTCCTTTGGTTGGTGTATTCGTAGGGAGTCACCCTCTCGCCGGTGTAAGGTTTATTTTTTATTGCGGGCGGATATGGAATCCGCCCCTACGAGATAATGCAAAATTTTCGTCTATTCTCACCCGTGGGGATGAATTAGCAATTCCATGGTAGGCGAAACGCCGGCCTTACATAATCCTCGTAGGCGTACACCGATCGCATACCGTAAGGGATACATCCGATCCCACAAGGGCGGCGGATACGGTGTCGCGAGCCAGCTTGGGCGTGTTGTTTTCCTCGGACAGATGCCCCAGAGCGATGTGCCGGACACCGCAATTCCTTGCATGGGCGGCCACCCGGGCACAATCCTCGTTGGATAAATGCCCCCTGGGGGAGAGAATCCGGGATTTCAGATGGGCGGGATAGGGCCCGCACCGCAACAGGGCGATATCGTGATTGGCCTCGATCAAAGCGCCCCGGCATCCCGCCATCGCCGTGAGCAGATCCTCACAGATGTGCCCCATGTCCGTGGCGATCAGAAGGGCATCTCCCTCGCTGTCCCGCACGGTGTATCCCACATGACAGAGGCTGTCGTGGGGCAGGGGAAAGGCACTTACCGTCAGGGATCCCACCACCTCCGTGTAGATCACGGGATGGCGAATCACCCCGCTTGCGCCGACGGATACCGCGTCCGCCGTGCCGCCGGCGGCATGGATGGGCATCCCCTCATGCTTGGCCAGCTGGGGAAGGGCGGATATGTGATCCGTGTGCTCGTGGGTGATGAACACGGCGGCAATCTCCGACAGATCCCCCGAGAGGGAGGCAAGAGCGCATCCCACCGCCCGACGGGATCGGCCCGCGTCGATGAGGATGGAAGTGCCGCCGGAGCGTACCAGCGTGCAGTTCCCGGCGGATCCGGAAAACAGGGAATAGGCCTCGATCATGAGAAAAGCCCCCGGAAATTGTCCAGGAGGAACACCTCTGCCACATCAATCAGGAGCACGGCGATCAGGGGAAACAGCCACAAAAGCAGCTTTTTCGCCTTTTCGTGCCGGGATTTTACCAAATCCACGTAATCGCACTTTTCCTTGTAACTCCACTCCTCAGGCAGCAGGGAGGGATCGGTGATGGGCTTGCCAAATCCCCGGTTGATGACGTAGTAGACCACGCTCAAAACCGCCGCGGCGATGAGATACAGATACATGCCCACAATGGATTCGGCCCGCAGAAGCAGCTGATAGAGGGCAAAAAGCAGGATGAAATTCAAAATCAATACAAGAAGCGTGCGCAATTTGGGATGTATTTTCAAGGCAGGACAACCTTTCCTATGTATTTTCCATAAAGGGACATGGTATTATAACAAACGTATGTGAGCAGAGCATAACGAAATCATGACAGGACGGGAAATTTTCCGCCTTATACTTCAAACGCCGTCTGCACATCGGTGCTCGGGCCGAAAATCCGCAGAATATCCGCCCCGCCCGCAGGATCGGGTACAAATCCCGCCCGATCGATGCAAGTTTTTCGGGGACATTCCGTATCCCGCCCCGGTCTGGCGTGGTATACGCACACCAATTCTCCCCCGTCCTTGGACGTGGTAAAACTGTGATGCCCCGTGCCGTTCACAAAATCGTTCTTTTTCAGAATCGGATTGTAGGATACCCGCTGATAAGGCCCCATGGGATGATCGGCCACGGCACAGCCCACCGCGTAATCCTCGCATCTTGTGTGGTTGGCGGAGTAGGTCAGATAGTATTTCCCCTTGTGCTTCAGAACGAAGGGGCCCTCCACCACGGAGCAGTCCCGCAATTCCCACTCCTCCTCCGCCCGGAACAAAAACGTCACGGTGTCGGGATCGTAGGACAGCAGATCCTCCCGCATTTTGGCGCAGTAAAGCACGTTTCCATTTTCAAATCGCACGAAAAACAGATACACCGTGCCGTCCTCATCCACAAAGAAATGGCCGTCAATCTCGTTCAATTCGTTGAGCCACTGTTTTTTCTCCTGCCGGAACGGGCCAAGGGGAGAATCCGCTACGGCAATGCCCAGATGCTCGTCGGCCACGTAGACCATGTGGAATTTTCCATCCCGGAAGAGAACCTCCGGCGCCCAGAACCACCGATCTCCCTGCACATCCTCCGCCCGCAGGCAGTAGCCCCGGTCGATCCATGTGCCCATGTCGGTGGAGGTGAATACCCGAAACCCGTCCGGTGCGTTGGTGGAATACAGATAATACACGCCGTCGTGAAGGAGCACAAAAGGATCCGCACCCTCGCACACGGGATTTTGATAGATGTTGCTCATATCGGCCTCCTTACAGGAGTGTTATGCCAAGCGGATAGCGCCCTCGGGACGGATCTGCAGAATGTATACCGATCCTTCCCCGAACACACCCTCCATGAAGCGGGCGTAATCTGCCGCCTCCGAAAGGGGAACAAAGGCCTGGATCGTGCCGGCAAAACCGCCGCCGTGAACGCGCCACGCACAGGATTTGCCGCATTTCTCCGTAAGATAGGATTCCGTCAGACAGAGCGCCAGGGACAGCCCCTGCTCCGCCACGTTCTTGGTGGTGTATACGTTTTGCAGATAACGGAAGCTGGACGCGCCGGATGCCAGAACACCCGCGAAGAATCCGGCCACATCCCCCCGACGGAGAGCGTCTACCTGAGCGTCCACCCGGTCGTTTTCAGAAAGAAAATGCATGGCACGCAGAATGGCACGGTCACCGCATTTCTCTCGCAGGGCAGGGATGTTTGCGATCACATTCTCCTTGGTGAGAGGACGGAGCACAGCCTGTCCCAACGCCGCCGCCACGGATTTCATCTCTGCGGGAACGGAGGCGTAATCCTCGTTCAGATCGGCATGATTGCCGCCGGTGTCGGTGATGCAGAGGGCAAAACCCGCACCGCTCAGATCAAAATCCAATTTTTCAATCACGGGATCGGCGGGATCGGCAAAATCGATGGTGATGAATCCGCCCACCGCACAGGCGGTCTGATCCATGAGGCCGCAGGGCTTGCCGAAATACACGTTTTCCGCATACTGGGCCATTTTGGCGATCTCCACATTCGATACCCGGCCGCCGTTATACAGATGATTCAGGATGTTGCCGATCATCACCTCAAAGGCGGCGGAGGAG
>JAZSCY010000323.1:0-2323 GCA_045530875.1 Eubacteriales bacterium | reverse complement strand
CCTATCCATAGCCCAAACGAAGTCGTTGTAGAAAACAGGATCGTCGTAGCGGGATATATCCAGCCGCACTGCCTGCCCGAACAAATCCTTATGTATGCCAAGGTGAAGTTTTTCCCGGACAACGGCGTGATAATAGTTCCAATACCAGTAGTGCCACACATGGAACAAAAGCAGATATACCGCATACGTCAGAATAACGCCGGCGGCCTTGCGGAATGCGGCACCGTCGCCCAAAGCATCCAGCAGATTCTTTGTGTAGATGATCCCCACAGAATTGTTGATGCCCCAGAGGATACCTTCCAGAACAATCCAGATCACATAACCGGGCGTATACTTCCATACAAACCCCATCATCCAAAGATTGTTTTTCAACACATTCTTCGGGGATGTACGATTCTTTTTCTCACTCATACTGCCACCTCCGCGTAATTCTCTGCCTGATGGCGGAACATCTCCGCATAACGGCCGTTCAACTCCATCAGTTCCCTATGAGTGCCCACCTCGGCAATCTCTCCGTTTTCCATAAGATAAATCCGATCGGCGGACACAGCCGAGGACAAACGGTGGGAGATGAAGATCATACCGCAATCCCGGCACGCCTCACTCATTCTCTCGTACATCTCGTGCTCCGCTATGGGATCCAGCGCACTGGAGGGCTCATCCAGAATCACAAAGCGATTGTTCTTGGAATACACGTGAGCGATGGCCAACTTCTGCTGCTCACCGCCGGACATCTGCACACCATTCGGATCAAACTCTTTTGTCATCACGGTATTTTCACCATTTTCGAAGTCTTTCACCTTCTCATACAGTCCGCTCTTTTTCAAGGATTCTATGATAACCTCCTCATCCTCCGGATTGCGGGGACGAAGGAGCACATTCTCCGCAACAGGCAAGGCAAAAAGATGGAAATCCTGCATAACGGCAGAGAACGCGTCCCGATATTCCCGCAAAGCGAAATCGGATATTTTCTCGCCGCCGTATGTAATCTCGCCTTCCGCATCATACAAACGCAGGAGAAGTTTCACCAGCGTGGTTTTTCCGGCGCCGTTGTGTCCCACGATGGCGATTTTTTCTTTTTCGCCAAGCCGCATGGAGATATTGCGCAGAGTATATCCCTCAGCCCCCTCATACCGGAAAGAGACGTTCTCAAGAACGATATCTCCGCCAGAGGGCAGCGGCTTATCGCCGTCGGTGATCTTGGGGGAATACTCCAGGAATTTGCGCAGATTTTCAATATACATCGCATGATCCTGGAATTTCAAAAGAGAATCGGAAAAGTTGGTCAGTGAATAGGCCACCGTGCTGATGGAATTCACCACAACCACACAGTCTCCGTATCCCATAGTGCCCGCTCCCAGCGTTTTCCAGACCGCATACATAGTGGCACTCAAGGGAGTCAACATTTCAAGACATTCCGTTTTCAGGTAATTCAGCGTAATCACTCGGAAACCGTATTTTTTTATGATGGCGATCACACGAGTGCCGGCCTCCCAGAAACGCTCCAGCATCAGTACCGGCATATTGGAAAGGCGCATTTCCTTAGCGTAGTCAGCCAGATAAAAGCTGCGGCGGGTATATTCCTTCCGTCGGTTCGCCGCGGTCATTTCCATATCCCGGTTGTACACAATTTTGTTTGCAACAGCGGTAATCGGAATGCACATCAAGGGAAGCAATGCAAAAAGCAGCAGCACCGGATCGATGGCAAGCAGCAGTCCAAAATTGGCAGAGAAATTGGTAACTATATACACAATGTTCCCCACGGACCCCATTACACCCTGCGCCCGGGATGTACATTCGTTAATGGCCTTGACAAATGTGTCGTAATACTCCGGATTCTCGTAGCACCCCAGTTCCACCTGTGCCGCTTTCTCATAAACCACTTTGCGGATATCGTTTGTCAGCTTGCATGTCTTAACGGGATACACCTTATTGTAAAAAAACGATTGAATCCACCCCAAAAGGAGCTGGGCAGACAGACACACCAGGACAAACACAGCAATACCGGAGAAGCTCTTCCCTTCTGCGATCCCGTTCAAAGCGTAGCGAAGCATATATGTGTAGGTTAAAAAAGAAGTAACTGCATTTAAAACAGTAAATACAATTCGCCACCCCAGCAACCCCGGCACACTGCGATGTGCCATCCGAAGCATGAAAATATTATTCGATACAATTCTCCGAATGGGCATTTTCAGTTTGCTTGATTCTTTTTTTCTGAACAATTGGGGGAATTTCATGATTCTATTATACCTCCGTGAAGTCTCTCATAGTTTCAGCATATCACCGCAATGAGAAAATGTAAATGGAGCGTTAGTTTAGTCGC
>JAZSCY010000358.1:0-7336 GCA_045530875.1 Eubacteriales bacterium | reverse complement strand
ATGCAGACAAGCTGCTGTTCGGTCTGGATGACGTCGACTATCTGCCCAACGTCAAGCTCCAGCAGGAAAACTGGATCGGTCGCTCCGAGGGTGCGTTCGCTAACTTCAAGATCGCAGGCAAGGACGATGTTCTCCGTATCTACACAACCAGATGCGACACAATGTTCGGCGTAACCTTCATGGTTATCGCACCCGAGCATCCCGTGATCGAGAAGTATCGCTCCCAGATCGCCAACATCGCCGATCTGGATGCCTATAAGGACGAGTGTGCCAAGAAGACCGAGTTTGAGCGTACCCAGTTGGTGAAGGATAAGACCGGCGTGCGCATCGAAGGTTTGACGGTGATCAACCCCGCCAACGGCAAGGAGATCCCCGTGTACATCTCCGACTATGTTATGATGGGCTACGGCACCGGTGCTATCATGGCCGTGCCGGCGCATGATGAGCGTGACTACGATTTCGCCAAGAAGTTCGGCATCGATATTATCGAAGTCATCCGCGGCGGCAATATTGAGGAAGCAGCCTACACCGGCGACGGTGAGATGGTGAACTCCGATTTCCTCAACGGCATTGCTACCAAGGCGGAGGCCATCACCAAGATGATCGCGTATCTGGCCGAGCAGGGAATCGGTGAGCGCGGTATCCAGTTCAAGATGAAGGACTGGGCGTTCAACCGCCAGAGATACTGGGGCGAGCCTATTCCGATCGTGCATTGTCCCGTTTGCGGTATGGTGGGCGTTCCTTATGAGGAATTGCCGCTCCGTCTGCCCAATATGGAGAACTTTGCTCCCGGTGTGGGCGGTGAGAGCCCCCTGGCCAAGATCGAATCCTTCGTGAATTGCACCTGTCCCAAGTGCGGCGGCCCCGCTAAGCGTGAGACCGATACCATGCCCCAGTGGGCAGGATCTTCCTGGTACTTCCTCCGCTATACGGATCCGAAGAACGATAAAGAATTCGCTTCCCAGGAGAATCTGAAATACTGGCTGCCCGTTGACTGGTACAACGGCGGTATGGAGCATGTAACCCGCCATCTGATCTACTCCCGTTTCTGGCATCGCTTCCTGTTCGACATTGGTGAGGTGCCGGTGGACGAGCCGTATGCAAAGCGTACCGCCCAGGGATTGATCCTCGGTCCGGACGGGGAGAAGATGTCCAAATCCCGCGGCAACACCGTGGATCCTAACGATGTAGTGGATGAATTCGGCGCTGACGTTCTCCGTGTTTACACCCTGTTCATGGGCGATTACGCTTCTGCCGCTCCCTGGAGTGAGAGCAGCGTGAAGGGTTGCAAGCGCTTCTTAGAGCGTGTGGCCGGCCTTGCGGACATGGTATCCGGCAAGGGGGAAACCGAAGCCATCAATTCTCTGTTCCATAAGACGGTGAAGAAGGTGTCCCAGGATATCGAGGACATGAAGTTCAACACCGCCATCGCCGCCATGATGTCGCTGATCAACAATATTTACGAGCATGGCTCCCTGACCGCCGATGAGTTGGGCGTGTTTGTCCGCCTGCTGTGCCCCTTCGCTCCTCATATCTGTGAGGAAATGTGGGAAGCACTGGGCCACAAGGAACTGTGTGCTACCGCCGACTGGCCGGAATACGACGAGGCCAAGACCCAGGACGCCACCGTGGAGATCGCTGTGCAGATCTGCGGTAAGGTGAAGAGCACCATCCGCATCGCCGCCGATGCCAAGCAGGACGATGCCATCGCCGCTGCCAAGGCGGACGGGAAGATCGCCGCTCTGCTGGATGGCAAGACCATCGTCAAGGAAATCTACGTTCCCGGCAAGATCCTCAACATCGTAGCAAAATAATTTCTCAAAAAATCTGCGCGAAACGGGAAATTGTTCTTGACAATCCGTTTTGATAGTAGTATAATACTTTAGAGATAATAACATCTCATGTTCCGTAATCGAAGGGAGGGATATGGATGGCAGAGATCAGAGTTAAAGAAAATGAATCACTGGACACCGCGCTTCGTCGTTTTAAGCGCGTATGTCAGAGATCCGGCATTCAGGCCGAGCTTCGTAAGAGAGAATGCTATGAGAAGCCCAGCGTAAAGAGAAAGAAGAAGTCGGAAGCGGCAAGAAAGCGTAAGTACAAATAATTACTGAGTTTTCCCGGGGAGGCATGTGCCTCCCCGGTTCGCTTTTTGTTGACAAAAAACTCCCGTGCGATTCTCGCACAGGCCTAAAGGACAGTTTTGTTGAACTTACGGATACAGACAGAGGCTCCCTCCGGGAGGGAGCTGGCGCATCGACTTCGACGATGCGAGTTGGCATTCGCCAACTCGAAATGTCGCGGCGACTGAGGTATTGCTTTAGAGTGATTGTTGCTTTTTACAATCCCTCCGTCTCGCTTTGCGCGAGCCACCTCCCTTTACACAAGGGAGGCTTTTGTTTGCCTGCAAGTGCGTATTTACTTACCACCGAATGTTGGGATGCTAATAGAAAAGAGCCGATACGGAAATAAATCCATATCGGCTTTTTCTGTTTCATTACCACCTTGGTAACGTTATTCCTGCAAACGAGGCTATATAGTTTTAATCTGTCTTACAACTTGTGTTTTTGCCATAAAATCTCCTAATCGTTTGCCTTTATTAACTAAAACAATAATCCATTCTATTTGCACAATTACATATGTGATATTTCTTAAAATCAAACTGCCGAAAGATGCTTTGCCTCCCGTTTCGGAATTTTGAATCTTCAATCCGCATATCAACTTGCCCAGACTCCGTCTTCCAAATAAGCAATCCTTAAACAAACAATAGATGACAAACCATAATAGTCCTAAAAGGAAACCGACAGAAGTAAACATTTTTATACTTGGACGGACAAAAAATTCAGGATTGCTTCCAGGACCGAAGAGCATCAGCGCCATCGCAACACCGAACATTATATTCCAGTCTATCGCAAATGCCAGGAATCTTCGAATGAGAAGTTTTATATCCACGTTATTATCCTCCTTTTGTTTTGTTAATATTTACTATACAACAATTCCGTAAATATGCAGTTGTTCCTTGCAATAAAATTGTTCTTTTGCACCCAAGGCGAATTGCACGGGAGTTTTGTTATTCAAAAATATTATTTTTCTTTCACAAACAGCTCGTTGTACTGCTCGATCGCCTTGCGGACGATCTCGATGGCTTCCTCCGCTCCCAGCGTTTCATCCACGGCGGTCTGTTTGTTCTCCAACGTCTTATAAATGGCGAAGAAGTGGGACATCTCCGTATATGTATGCTTAGGCAGAGCGAAAATATCTCTGTATACATTGTAAGTGGGATCGCTGAAGGGGATCGCAATGATCTTTTCATCCGCCCGTCCGTTGTCCAGCATCTTGATGGCGCCGATGGGATAACACCGCACCAGCGTGCTGGGATGAAGCGGCTCGGAGCAAAGCACCAGAACATCCAGCGGATCATAGTCATCCGCATAGGTGCGGGGAATCATACCGTAGTTGGCAGGGTAGTGGGTGGAGGTGTGCAGAACCCGATCCAGCATGACAAGACCGGTTTCCTTGTCCAATTCATACTTGTTCTTGCTTCCTTTGGGGATTTCAATCAGTGCCATAAAGTCGGTCGGTGTAATTCGCTTCGGATCGATGTCGTGCCAGATGTTCATAAAGTACTCCTTACTTGCCTGTTGTCGGATGGATAATCTTTTACACATTTTACCACATCGCCGGCTGGAAATCAAGGGCGAAGTGGCGGATTTCAGAGCAGCGTGAAATGATTCTTTTGGCTTTCCAGAATCCCCTCTTTGCGCATTTTGCTGATCTCGGCGGACAGACCGCTTCGATCCACCTCCAGATAATCCGCCAGCTCCTGCCGGTCGAAGGGGATATCAAAGGAATCACTTCCCGTATTTTTCGCCTGCAGTACCAGATAGGCCAGCAGCTTTTCTCTGGTGGATCGTTTGGCGGTGATCTCGATGCGCTGATGGAACAGGATATTCTTCGTGGCCAGATCCTTCATCAGATTGAAGATCAGCGCCTGATGAAATCCGCAGTTGTTCTGGCAGGTGTGGAGAATGTGGGAGCATTCGATCAGCATCACCTCGCAGGGGTCGGTGGCGATAACAGATATGGGCAGATTGCGGGATTCCGCACAGGCAAACGCCTCCCCGAAAATCTCCGACGGCGCCACTTCCGCAAGAATGCTCCGGTTTCCGTAGTAGTCCACCTGGATGATCTGCGCCGAGCCGGACAGAACGATGCCGATGTGCCGGGCGGGCGTTCCTTCCGCAAAGATGGTGTATTTTTTGTCAAACGCCGTCACCCGTGCGCCAAGACAAGTCAGCATACGAAGCAGATTGTCCTCGGCAATTCCGTGGAACAGCGGGCATTTTTTTAAAATTTCCAGATATTTTTTCATAAAATTTCTCCGTTTGTTGAAAATTCAACAGAAATCCTTCTCCCATTATACTATAATAGTCTCAACAAAGCAAGGAGATACAAGCATGATTCGAAAAATAATCACGATAGATGAAGATAAGTGCAACGGCTGCGGTGCCTGTGCCGCTGCCTGCCACGAAGGTGCCATCGAGATGGTGAGAGGAAAGGCAAAACTTACCCGCGAGGATTACTGCGACGGATTGGGAGATTGCCTGCCCGCCTGTCCCACCGGAGCCATCACCTTTGAGGAAAGGGAAGCTCCCGCCTACAACGAAGCGGCATCTCAGGCGGCGAAATCCCATGCATGCGGCCCGCTCCCCTGTGGATGTCCGGGCACAAATGCCAAAGCCATCAAGCGGGATGCGAATGTGTCTCCCAAAGCGTCGGCGTCCGTTCCCAGCCAGCTGAATCAGTGGCCCTGCCAGATCAAACTGGTCCCCACCCACGCCCCCTACTTTGAAGATGCACCTCTCTTGATCGCCGCGGACTGCACCGCCTATGCCTATGGCGATTTCCATAATAAATTCATCCGCAACCGCATCACGCTGATCGGCTGTCCCAAATTGGACGAGGGCGATTACGCTGAGAAACTGACGGCCATCATCCGGGACAATAACATAAAAAGCGTCACCATCGTCCGCATGGAGGTGCCTTGCTGCGGAGGTATCGAAAACGCCGCAAAGCGAGCCTTGCAGGCCAGCGGGAAATTCATTCCGTGGAGCGTGATCACCATCTCCACCGACGGAAAAATTCTTGAATAAACTGCTGGAAATGGTTGCATATTTAACATCAGTATGATATAATCGAGACAAGAAACGCATGGAGGAAATCGCAATGCATATCACAGAAGACATCCGGTATATCGGTGTCAATGATCATAAAGTAGACCTGTTTGAAGGACAGTATTCCGTGCCGAATGGCATATCCTATAATTCCTACGCGATCCTGGATGAAAAGATCGCCATCATGGATACGGTGGATGCCGGATTTACCCACGAATGGCTGGACAATATCCAGAATACACTGGGCACAAGAGTGCCGGATTACCTGATTGTTCAGCACATGGAGCCGGACCACGCGGCCAACATCATGAATTTCGCCAAGGCATATCCGGGTGCGAAAATCGTGTCCTCCGCCAAGGCCTTCGCCATGATGCAGAACTTCTTCGGAACGGATTTTGCCGATCGCCGTATCGTGGTGGGCGAGGGGGATACCTTGACTCTTGGCAAGCATACCCTGACTTTCGTTACCGCGCCCATGGTGCATTGGCCGGAGGTCATCGTAACCTACGATTCCGCGGATAAAGTGCTGTTTTCCGCCGATGGATTCGGCAAATTCGGTACTCCGGATACGAAGGAGCCCTGGGCGGATGAAGCCCGCCGGTATTTTATCGGCATCGTGGGCAAGTACGGTGCCCAGGTGCAGGCTCTGCTCAAAAAAGCGGCCGGTCTGGATATTGAGATCATCTGTCCTCTCCATGGCCCTGTCTTGTCGGAGAATCTGGGATACTATCTGAATCTGTACAACACCTGGTCCTCCTATCAGCCGGAGGAAGAGGGTATCGTGATCGCTTACACCTCCGTGTACGGCAATACGAAAAAGGCGGTTATGCAGCTGGCGGAGAAACTGAGCGCCAACGGATGTCCCAAGGTGGTTGTCCATGATCTGGCCCGGTGCGATATGGCACTGGCGGTCAGCGACGCATTCCGGTACAGCAAGATTGTTCTGGCTACCACCACCTACAATGCGGAGATTTTTCCGTTCATGCATACCTTCATCGATCACCTGACCGAGCGGAATTTCCAGAACCGCACCGTGGCCCTCGTGGAAAACGGAAGCTGGGCACCCATGGCCGCCAAGGTGATGCGGGGCATGTTTGAAAAGAGCAAGAATTTGACGTTTACGGATACGACCGTGCACATTCTGTCTTCTTTGAGTGAGGAAAGCACAGGACAGCTGAATGATCTGGCGGAGGAGCTTTGCCGGGAGTATCTGGCACAGCAGGATTCCACCGCCAACAAAAACGATCTGAGTGCGCTGTTCAATATCGGCTATGGGTTGTATGTCATCACCTCCAACGACGGCAAGAAGGATAACGGCCTCATCGTCAACACGGTGACACAGGTGACCAACACCCCCAACCGGATCGCCGTGACCATCAACAAGGCCAACTATTCCCACCACATCATCAAGCAGACCGGCAAAATGAATATCAACTGCCTGAGTGTGGATGCTCCCTTCGCCGTATTTGAGCAGTTCGGTTTCAAGAGCGGCCGGAACGTGGATAAGTTCGAAAACTGCGAGCCGCTTCGCTCCGATAACGGTCTGGTGTTCCTGCCCCGGTATATCAACTCCTTTATGTCTTTGCAGGTGGAACAGTATGTGGATCTGGATACCCACGGCATGTTCATCTGCGCCATCACGGAGGCAAGAGTTCTGTCCGATCGGGAAACCATGACCTACACCTACTACCAGAACAACGTGAAGCCCAAGCCTCAGACGGATGGGGTGAAGGGATACGTCTGCAAGGTGTGCGGATATGTCTACGAGGGAGAATCCCTGCCGGAGGATTTTGTGTGTCCTTTGTGCAAGCACGGCGCGGCCGATTTTGAGGAAATTCAATAATTTTATAAAATAAACTTTTCGGAGGAAACTAACTATGTGTGAGAATCGTTTTTATGTATGTGAGCATTGCGGAAATATCGTGGGTATGATCCACGACGCAGGCGTTCCCATGATGTGCTGCGGCCAGAAGATGAAGAAGCTGGAGCCCGGCACCGTGGAGGCCAGCCATGAGAAGCACATTCCCGTTGTAACCCGTGAGGGCGATACGGTTAAGGTGACCGTAGGTTCCGTGGCGCATCCCATGGCAGAGGAACACCACATCGCGTGGGTGTATCTGCAGACCTGCCGCGGCGGCCAGAGAAAGTGCCTGAAGCCCGGC
>JAZSCY010000095.1:0-7275 GCA_045530875.1 Eubacteriales bacterium | reverse complement strand
CCAATCCTCTCTCCCGTAATTCGAACAAGATGCCCGATACCGGGAATACTGCTTCCCTGATTCAGCACAAGTGGGCTCATCAAAGCTCCCGTGCCTACGAACAGCACGTCGGACAAAACACCCTCTCGAATGTTCCTCAGAATATGCGCCGCCATGACAACTGCACTACATCCGCATCCCGAGCCGCCCGCGTGCTTGTCCGTAGCCGCCGCATCGTAGATCATGTTGCCGCAGTCCGTGTGTACGGCGGTAATATCCAAGCCTGCCGCCCGGGCAAAATCGCACAGGATAGAGGATCCCTCCGCCCCCAGATCTCCCGTCACAATCCGATCAAAGTTGTCCGGTGAAAGCCCGCTTTCCGAAAAATACCGCATCAGGGTATCCAGTGCCGCGGGAGCCATGGCGGCCCCCATATTATTCGCATCGCTGATGCCCCGATCCACCGAAATGCCGGGCATCACCTCCGCGATGCGGGGGAGATATTCGTTTTCCACATCCCGGGGATAATAACTTTCTTTTTGATCGCTGAGCAAAAAGGCGGCGGCACCGGTGACAGTCCATTGGGCGGTGGGCGGTCTTTGTCCGCCGTATTCCATGGGATAACGGAATTGCCTTTCCGCGGAGCAGTAGTGGGAGGATACGGCGCTGATCACCCGTCCGCCCACGGTGGCGGCATAGAGGGATCCCAGACACAATCCTTCCGCCGCGGTGGAGCAGGCGCCGTACAACCCGAAGAAGGGGATGTTGTAAGAAAGCAGTCCGTAGGCTGATCCCGTGCATTGGTTCAAAAGATCCCCGGAAAACAAGGCGGCGATGTCCCCGTCCTTCAGTTTCGATCGGCCGAGCAGAGATCCCACGGCCATCCTTTGCATCTCGCTCTCCGCTTTCTCCCAGGTGTCCATGCCAAAAGTGTCATCTTTTGGATCGTGAAAATCGAAATATTCCCCAAGGGGCCCGGCGAATTCCTCGTGCCCCACCACAGTGGACGCACCGGCGATGTAGATGGGCCCCGGCAGTTTGATAATGGATTGTCCCATACGCACCTCAGAAAAATCGGTCGATGATAAAGTAAATCACGCCGTACAGCGTGCCGGCGGAGAGTCCGTACAGGATCACCGGCCCGGCGATGGAGAAGATCTTTGCGCCCACGCCCAGCACAAATCCTTCCCCCTTGGTGTCGATGGCGGGGGCGGATACCGCATTGGCAAATCCCGTGATAGGGACCAGCGTGCCTGCCCCCGCCCATTTGGCGATCTTGTCGAACACGCCCAGCCCGGTCAGCAGCGCCGTCAGAAACACCAGCGTCACCGATACCAGAGCGGCGGCGTCATCCTTTTCCATGCCCCAGTTCTTGTACAGCGCCAGTAATCCCTGCGCACCCAGGCAGATCGTACCGCCCGCCAGAAAAGCACGCACGCAGTCCTTGGCCAGGGGGGATTTTTTGGCACGGGCATTTACGTATTTTTTGTAGTTTTCGCTGTCAGTGTGCATGACTGTCCCTCCGCTTCTCGGATATACGGATAGCATTTCCTGTGTGGCGCGGATTATGCGTAAAAAATTTATGAATAATTCATGGTTTGTATGGAAAATCGGTGCGGATGTGTAGTATACTAAATACAGAAATACATAATAAGGAAGTGATACCATGTCTTTTTTTGATAATCTGAAGAAGAATTTTAACACAGCAGCCAATTATACCGTGCAGAAAACCGGCGAGGTAACGGAAGCGGCAAAGATCCGTCTGGACATCCGCAGCCAGAACGTGCGTTTGGCAAAATGCTTTGAGAATATGGGCCAGCTGTATTATAAGAGCATCAAGGAAAGCGGCACCGATGTGACGGCCGAGTTGGATGCCTATATGGTGGAAGCGGACGGCATCAAGGCAGAGATCGCCAATCTCCGCCGGGATCTGGCCAAAGCCCAGGGCTGCGTGATCTGTGCTGCTTGCGGCGCTCAGATCAGCAATAAATCCGTGTTCTGTCCTCTGTGCGGCGTGAAGCTGGCGGTGGAAGAAGAGGAAACGGTGGTTGAAGCGGAAGCAACCGAGACGGCAACCGAGGAAACGACCGAGGAATAACTTCCGGCGAGCGTATGTAGCAAAAAATCTGCGGGCACAGCGGAAAAAACCGCTGTGCCTGTCTTGCATGAGAGAATTTACAGGGAATCGACGGGAGATAATCATGGACAAGCAATGGACGGAAATGTATGAAGCGGCAAAAGCAGCACTGCATGCCAGACGGATCTCTGAGTATGTGACGTGCGGTGAGGTAGCGGCGGGCATTTTATCCGGGTCGGGTAAGATATACACAGGCGTGTGTGTGGATACCTGCTCCACATTGGGAATTTGCGCCGAGAGAAATGCAATATTCCATATGATCACCTGCGGTGAGCAGGAAATCGCCCGGGTTTTGTGTATTCTGCCCGACGGATCCTGTGGCGCGCCCTGCGGTGCCTGCCGCGAGCTGATGGTACAGCTTATGGCGGGACACTACCACGATATCGAAATTATGATGGATTATGCCACCGGCCGCACCGTTACCTTGGGTGAGATTACGCCGGAGTGGTGGATCCGTTGAGGGGAGGAAACGGAATGGACAAGAAAGATGAGATCATCTCCATGCAGTTGGATCTGATCCGCACCATGGCGGAGAGCAATATGCGCCGGATCTCCTCGGATTTCTGGGGGAGTGGCCAAACGGAGAAGAAGCCGTCCGCCGGGAAGTCGGAGAACGAGAAAAAATCGGCCGCCCCGCAGACGGAGGCCAAGGAAGAAAAGCCGCAGGAGGAGAAAATCCCCCCAAAGGAGGATATGGCCGATCTGAAAGAAGAACTGGCCTCCTACATAGGCCTGGCCGCCGTAAAGGCAGAGGTGGAGAATCTGATCAATATGGCGACCGTGTACGGCATGCGCCGGGAGCATGGCCTGCCCACGGCGGATATGTCCCTGCACATGGTGTTCTCCGGCAATCCCGGTACAGGAAAAACCATGATCGCCCGCTTTATGGCCCGGGTGTATCATTCTCTGGGACTTCTTTCCAAGGGACATCTGGTGGAGGTGGACCGAAGCGGATTGGTGGCAGGCTATGTGGGCCAGACCGCCATCAAGACCTCCAAAGTGCTGGAGCGGGCCAAGGGCGGCGTGCTGTTCATTGATGAGGCATACACCCTGACCTCCAAGGAAGGAAACGATTTCGGCTACGAGGCGGTGGATACGGTTTTGAAGGCCATGGAGGACAACCGGGAGGATCTGGTGATCATCGTGGCCGGCTATACCGATCGGATGGAAACTTTCATTGACTCCAACCCGGGACTCCAATCCCGCTTTAATAAGTATCTGCGTTTTGGGGATTACACCGGCGAGGAAATGACGGATATCTTCCTTATGCAGTGCGAGAAGAATTTCTATCAGCCGCAGGCAGAGGCGACGGAGGCGATCCGGCAGTATCTGTGCACTGTGTCGGCGGCGGCAGGAGAATTCGGCAATGCCCGGGGCGTGCGGAATCTTTTTGAAAAGGTGCTCACCGCCCAGGCCAACCGATTGGCCGCCATGACAGAGATCACCCGGGACGATCTGATGTGCCTGACCAGGGAGGACGTGGAGGCGGCACTGCGCGTCATAACGGAATAAGAAGGAGGTGACGCATTTTGCAATGCGTCACCTCCGCGAGCTTTCCCTTGGCCGCTGATGCAGCCATTTTTGCCCGACATGGGCAAAAACACGGGCAATCTCGCCGCAAATTTCTGCGAAATTTCAAATTTTTACGTCGCAAACGTAAAAATTTGGGGCTGTTGCCTCTAAAGCAACAGCCTCTTTTTATATGGCGACGGTGATCAGGCGGGCGATAAAATATCCCAGCCAGCCGCAGGCGGGAAAGGTGAGAATCCATGCCGCCACACAGCGGAAAAACTGCTTTTTTCGGATGCGGCACGTTTTGTCCGTCGCGGCACAGGCGGCCACGGCAGCGGTTTTCGTGTGGGTGGTGGAGGCGGGAATTCCCACGAGGCTGAGGAAAAGCAAGGCGGAATCACAGGCCAGATCGGCTCCCAGCGCGGCTTTTGGGTGCAATATCGCCAGATCCTCACCCACCGCATCGGTCATCCGCCGTCCACCGCACAAAGCCCCCCATCCCATCAGCAAAGCAGCGGCCAGGATCGTGACGGGATGGCCGGCGATGTTTTTGTCCATGAGTGATAGCAGGGCGCAGAATTTGGACAGATCCTGCACGCCGTGCAAAAAGGAGGACAGCGCCGCCGAGAGGATCTGCCACCGTCGGATAGCGGCGGTGTGCATGGAGGATGGAATGAGCCGCGGCAATACCGTGCCGGCCAAAGCACCGGCCAGGATGCACAAACTCATCCATAAAAATGCGGGCAATAGCGATTTTATCATGGAATCGCTTCCTCCCAGCGCAGCCGATGCACCGGCTGCCGCCGCCAATATTCCGTGGCTTTCGCTGGTGGGCAGAGCGATGGCCCATGCGGCGGCGGCAAACAGGGCGGAGGCGATCAAGGTGGCCAACACGCCGGCCTCGCCTGCCATGCCGAAATCGGAGGCGGATACAACCGCATCGCCGATCCCGCCGAAAAGGACTGTGCCAAGGATTCCGCCCACACCGTTGCAGGAAGCGCACAGGATCGCCGCCCGCTTCATGGAAAGGGCGCCGGATGCCACGGCGGTGGAAATGGACGTGCAGGCATCGGTGGCTCCGTTCAGGAACACCAGAAGGAAAACAGCGACGATAATGGCAGTCCGCATAGGGCCTCCTCACCCGAAAAGTGACGGTTTTGATTGACAAAACCGATGGAAATTGGTATGATATACTATATATATTATGCAGACGAGAGGCAGATATGATGGAGCGGTCCTTTTCGGAGGGAGAGGTGCTGTTTTTCAGTACCAATGAGGTGCTTGTGCGGACGCTGTCCGCTTTGTGCGGTCTGTCCGGCCACTCCCACGCGGATATCCGGCCCAGACTGTGTATTGCGGATGGCGAGGAATCTTCCCGCACCCGCTGCATGGAAGTTGCCCGATCTCACCGGGCAGCGGTGCTTCTGCTGGGCGGCGATCCGATCAAAAACACGACGCTTCCCCTGTATCATTTGCCGCGCCCTTTTCTGTTTTCGGATTTTATGGATATTCTGCGCCAGGTATCTGCACCCACCCCATCCCCTGCGCCCAAAGCATCCCGGTTGCCCCAAACACCGGTTTTGATGCTGGAGGCAGAGGAGTGGATGTGCTGGGGAGAGAACCGATGCCATCTGACACCGGCGGAATCCCGGGTTTTGCAGATCCTTATGGAATCCGCCCCGAATCCTGTCTCCCGGGATGCGCTTGCCCGGGTGTTTGCGGGGAATCAGGGGAACGGTGTGGAGGTGTATATCAGTTACCTGCGTCGAAAACTGCGCCAAATAACCGCGAATGTGGGGATCGTGTCCATCCGTGGACAGGGATATGCCCTGCTTGGTGGGGAAACATCACAGAAATGAATCAATAATGGAGATAAAACAATGAAAGAAGTCATCCTTTGCAAATACGGAGAGATTATCCTGAAGGGAGCCAACAAATCCCAGTTTGAGAGCATACTGATCCGTGAGGTGCGCCGCCGTGCCGCCCACGTGGGACAGTTTGAGGTAAGCTATGCCCAGAGTACGGTGTGCATCGCTCCTTTGACGGATGAGGAGGATATGGAGGAGATGTTCCGCCAGGCCAAGCACGTGTTTGGTTTTGTGGGCATCACCCGCGCCGCCGTAGCGGAAAAGACGGTGGAGGATATTTGCCGTGTGGCGGCGGAGTATCTGCCTCCCTATCTGGCGGGCGCAAGAAAACTGCGGGTGGAGGCCAAACGATCCGATAAGAAATTCCCCCTCAAATCCCCGGAATTGGCCGGCGAGGTGGGTGGCGCCATTTTGTCCGTCATGCCTCACTTGACGGTAGATCTGACCCATCCCGACGTAACCGTGCGCATTGAGGTGCGGGATCAGTACGCCTATATTCATGCAGGCCAGGAAAAGGGTGCCGGCGGTATTCCTCTGGGATCCGGCGGACGGGGGCTTCTCCTTCTGTCCGGCGGCATTGACAGCCCCGTGGCCGGCTATATGATGGCCCGCCGTGGACTGGCACTGGATGCGTTGTATTTTGAGAGCATCCCCTACACCAGCGAACTGGCGCGGGAAAAAGTATTCACTTTGGCCAAACTGATGACGGAATACTGTGGCAAGATCCGTATGCACGTGATCTCCCTGACGAAGATCCAGGAGGCTATCCGGGATAATTGCGACGAGGATTACTTCACCTTGCTCCTTCGCCGCTTTATGGTGCGTCTGTCCTGCCGGATGGCAGAGCAGTGCGGTGCGCCGGCTCTGGTCACCGGAGAAAGTTTGGGCCAGGTGGCAAGCCAGACGTTGGCGGCCATCTGCGTGACGGAGAACGCATCGGATCGGCCCATCCTTCGCCCCTGCATAGGCATGGATAAGGAGGAGATCGTGCGTACCGCCCGCGAGATCGGTACCTTTGAAACCTCCATCCTCCCTTATGAGGATTGCTGTACTGTATTCACGCCCCGCCATCCCAAAACCCAGCCGGTGCTGGAGAAGGTGCTGGAGCAGGAAGCAAAACTGGATTACGATGCCCTGCTTGAGGAGGCATGGCTGACCCGCAATACGCTGGTGGCCGAGCCGTTCTCGCTCTGATTCAGAGACCTTACAAAAAGGTGGTGACAGCCATGAAACGGCATTTTTGGCCCATCGTGTATATTGCTTTGCATGCCATCGTATTCGGTGCCATGTTTTTGCCGCCGCTGTGGATTCCCGACCACGGCAACGGAAACGGGTATGAATACCACATCTGGCTTGCCGGACTGTTCTTATACGGCAGTTTAGCCATGGGATTTCTGGCGGCGTTCTTCCCGGTGAGTTGGAAAATCCGTCTCATCGCCGCCACTGCCATGTTGATGGGAAGTATCCATTGTGGGGTTTCCGTACTTTTCTATGTGATTGTTTATGCGGTCTGTTTATCGATAACCCGTTTTGTAATTTGGATGCTATGTTCCACCGCTGCGGATTATCGGGAGTACCGAAAACGGAACAAAGACGCTCCCCGTTCGTAAAATAAAACAAACCCCCGGTATGGCAACTTGAACAAGTCCAGTAAAAACGGACAATGAAAAAAGAACCCTCCTATGGTATAATTAAGAAAAACCATAGGAGGGAATATTTATGCCAAGAAAGTATAGACATATCGAACAATACGAAAAAGAAATAGAAGAACTGAAAACA
>JAZSCY010000152.1:0-7388 GCA_045530875.1 Eubacteriales bacterium | reverse complement strand
CCAATCCTCTTCCTTCACGTCGGTGAAAGGATTTACCCAAGGCGTTTCCGTGCCGGGCATAACGAAATCGTTCAGCACGAACACGCCGTCGTAGTTGGTATCGGAGAGGGATTTCCAGCAGTTGGCGTTGAAATACATTTTCCCGTCGGAGGAGATACCGCAATCCTCGATCTCAAAGCAGCGGGGGTAGTCGGAACTCTCCAGATAGAAAATGAGATCCTCCCTGGGTTTCAGCGTGGGCGTTCCCTTTTCGATCTGGCTCAGATCAAAGCCGAGGACCAAACTCTGGTACACGGTTTCCACCTCATAGCATCCGGCATAGACGGCGAGAACAATGTCCCCGCACACGTCGATTCCTTGGTTGGCAAAGCCGGTAAAATCCCGTTTCTTCCCGTTCACCACGACGGCGGTGGAATCCAGATAACATTTTACATTGACGGAGATCTTCCCCTCCGTTTTATCCTTGGCGATTTTTCCGGTGGAGAGAGTTTTGTGGGACCACTTGAACAGGAAGGTGATATTTTTTTCGTCCACCTTGTAAACGGCAAAGCCGACGGGATTGAAATTGCCTCCGTTATAATGCAGCGTATACTGTGCCGTCTGGCGCAAGGTAGTGCCGTCCACCTCAAATACCACAATATTGCCGGTGGCGATATCGTTGCCCGAGGCGAGGACAAACAAATACTCTTTTCCGTCGATGACGGCCACATCCGCGTCGTTGGCGTGGCCCAGATTGGTGAAATATCTCTCGCCCGTATCTCCGTTTTTCATAATGATAGTACGGCCGGTATCCTTGTGTGTGCGGTACACGATGGCTTTGGTGTTCTCGCCGCCGATCATGACGGAATACAGATACGTATCGCCCACAGCCATGCCCTGCTGGCCGGTGCAGCCCAGGGTATGCTGGGTGGAAACAAGTTTTGTCCATCTCTCATCGGTAATGGTATCCGACGCTACCAGGGGAGAGATCAGGGTGGTGATCAGAATCACCGTGCAGACGATCCATGCAGTCCATCTCTTGGCGGTGTGTTTCATACGTTTTCTCCTAAAACAACAACTTTTCTGTGTACATCATAACACAAAACCCGCCGGGATGCAAGTCCGGCGGTTTTTTTGATGATCGCGCGAGGTTAATCCTCCAGGTGAGCACTCTGCTCTGCCTGGATCGCAGGATCGTAGGAGAGCATGGGCGCTTCGTCTTTGTTTTTCAGCTTGCGGTTGATGTAGTTGTTGGTGATTTTGATTACCAGGGGGAACATCACCACAACGCCGATCAGGTTGGGGATCATCATGAAACCGTTGAAGGTGTCGGACAGATCCCACGCCAGGGAGGAGGTCATCACCGCACCGAACATAATGGTGGTGATGTGGATGATCTTGAAGATGAAGGTGGTCTTGGTGCCGAACAGGTACTCCCACGCTTTCGAGCCGTAGTGGGACCAGCCCAGAACGGTGGTGAAGGCAAAGAGGAACATGGCGATGGCGATGAATTTCTCACCGATACCGCCCCAGGAGAACACTTGATTGAAGGCGCCGGCTACCAGGGTGGCATCGGTATAGCCTTCCAGAATGGCACCGGTTTCCAGATTGTACGCGCCGGAGGTAAGAAGCACCAGCGCCGTCATGGTGCAGACCACCATGGTATCGGCGAACACTTCAAAGATGCCCCACATACCCTGCTTCACGGGCTCTTTGATGTTGGAGTTGGAGTGCACCATAACGGAGGAACCGAGACCGGCCTCGTTGGAGAACACGCCCCGCTTAAAGCCCTGGGTCATGGCTGTCTTTACGGCTTCACCGGCAATAGCACCCACAGCCGCGATGGGAGTAAACGCGTTGACGAAGATGGCCTTGAAGGCAGGCAGGATGGCGTCGTAGTGGATGCCGACGATGACGATGCTGCCGCAAACGAACAGGACCACCATGAAAGGAACCAGTTTTTCCGCCACGTTGGCGATGCGCTTCAGACCGCCCAGGGTGATGAGGGCGGTGAGGGCCATGATTACGGCACCCAAGAGCACATTGTAGAGGTTAGAGCCCATCACGGGGATGGAAGACAGCGCCTGCACGTCAAAAGCGCCCGCCACATTGGCCACGATCTTATTGACCTGGCCCATAGAACCGATACCGAAAGATGCCAGAAGTGTGAAGGCACAGAACAGGACTGCCAGGATTTTGGCGGGGATCTTCATACCCTTTATCTTGCCCAGACCGTCGGTGATGTAGTACATGGCACCGCCGGACCACTCGCCGTTCTTATTGCGGCGGCGGAAGTACATACCCAGCACGTTTTCGGCGTAGTTGGTCATCATACCAAAGAAGGCGGCCACCCACATCCAGAACACGGCACCCGCGCCGCCCAGGCAGATAGCGGTGGCCACACCGGCGATATTACCGGTACCGACGGTGGCGGCCAGAGCGGTACACAGAGCCTGGAAGGGGGAGATGGTTCCCTTTTCCTTACTGTGGCCGATGACCTTCTTCGTAAACAAACTGCCGATGGTGGATTTCCACCAAAGCGCCAGGTGGGATACCTGGAACACTTTGGTACCCAGAGTCACGATGATACCGGTACCGATCAGCAGAGTCAGACCGGGGATACCCCAGATCTCGTCGTTGATAAGTTTGTTGATTTCCGTGAGTTTTTCAATAAACACGGCTGCTTCCTCCTTGAGAAAAATAAAAATGCGGTTTGCGCAAAACGCAAACCGCCAATACAAACAAATACAGAACGAAAAAGTGTTGACTTTGTCCTTTTGCCTGAGAGATTAGCGTAAAATCGCTTTGCACCTTCGGCACTCAATTGAATGAGCTTCTCCAAAGTTATGTCGGTCGGCAGTCCTCATCCTCGCGGACACCTGAGAGCGTTACTCCTTCGGCAGCTTTCGCTATTTCCTGCAGACGTCATACATAAATATTCAATTTTTCATTATTATACTACCAATATTCACATATTACAATAGTTTTTCACAAAAAATGTGATTTTCGTTCATTTTTACACATTATCCACGCGAAAGGAGCGTATTTTATTTCACTATGGACAATTCTCTCTCCTGCCTGCCCGCACGCAACCGGGCAGCGATGCGGGTGATAGCCCAGATCAGGGCGAAATAGGCCAGGATCAGGGGAATGGACATATACATATACCAGTAGGGGTGGGGGATGATTTTCCAGAACAGCTCCAGCAGAGGATTGCCCTCGGGGGACAGAGAGAACATATAATTGATCTGTGCGATCTCGCCGAAATAGTTGAGTATTCCGTTGGCCTGCACAAAGCGGTTCAAAAAGAGATTGGCGATGTGGACCAGAGTGTAGATCCCCATGGTGACGGCCACCGTTATGGGGATTGTCCGAAAATCGAAGCGGATGTGCCCCAAAGAAAAGAGAAGCATGGGCACGGCCACCTCCAAAGTATGGGGGATATAAAAGAAGAAAAAGGCGGTGGAGGGGATCAGAAACGCCGCCTGTCCTGTATTGACGATCAGCGCCAGGACCGCGCCCAGGCACCACAGCAACGTGAGGGAGCCGAGGATGCGATTTTTGCTCAAAACCGTGGCAGGAAGGAGCAGGGCATGGATGGAGCACATATGCAAGGGGAGATATTCCAGGGGGAATCCCCACATGAGCAGATTGAATACAACGGCCGCGATGCCGGCGAAGGAAAGCACAAACAGGATGACTGTCTGCGTTTTCGGGGCGCATTTTCGCAGAAGGAAGTGGAGTCCCAGGATCACGGCGATACTGAGAAGCAGCGTGGCGATATGCGGGGGAGTAAAGGTGCCCCAGGGCATGATATCATCTCCTTTCGTCCGGGGATGGATTGGGTACAGTATAGCATATATGCGGGCGGGAGGCAAGAGGGGATAAAAAAAGACACCGGCGGGTGTCTTTTTGGGGAGAAGCTCACGTCATAGGCAGGGAAATCCCATATTTTTCAAGAAGGGAGTGGACATACTCCGTCTCCGTATCGGAGAGCATAAGGTACCGACCGTCGTCCTTCTTTTGCAGGATACCGCATCCGTCCCGGGCAACAGCGAAGACCGCACCGCCCACGTGAAAGGCCAGATCCTCTCCGAATCCGCAGGAGGGGGTATCGGCCATGGCCCATTTTCCGTCCAAAATGGAAACGATTTCGGCGGCTTCTTCCTCACTCAGGTGCATATCATAGACCGTGCCGTCTTCATTTATACAATACAAATTTACGGATGCACCGTCACGGACACGCACGGGGCCGCATCCGCACAACAGAAGTAAAGACAGCGTGAATGCAAGAAGTAACGGGAGTAGATGTTTCATAGTAAATCCTCCTGTACAAAACGGGTTTTATATTCATAGGATGCCTGTATATCTGCGAGAGCGGCGCTTTCCGTGGCGTACACACCCCAATGTTGCTGGCTTTCCTCCCACCATCCCGGCAGTTGATTGTGTGTGTATATATACTCCCACTCTTCCTCATCCGCCGCAGAAACAATTTCGTACCGAACGGTGTAGTGCCCTTTCTTGCTTTTCAAAATAACAAACCGCTCCGTCTTATCCGCCGAGTATAAAACGCGGATAACCTTATCCCGAAAGCGAGGGGGTTGATTCTGCATTATTTCCACGATTTCTTCCCATGAAGGAATTGGCGGGATGGGCGCGGCAACATGCATATCCCGTGCCGGAACAGGCAATCCAGACGTTTCCGCCTTTTTGCCCCCGAACAATCTTTGAAAAAATGCACGTATGCGTTTCATCGTGACAATCACCTCAGTTCATTATACCATACGCCGTGGGACGGTGCAAGAGGAGATAAAAAAAGACACCCGGCGGGTGTCTTGGGGGTTATTCTTCCATAAGGCGCATCAGCCCATCGATAAACGGCTTCAGCGCAGTCTGATCCGCCAAAAAGCAGAACTGCAGTCGGTGCTCCCACACCATATCACCGATTTCACCGGAAATCTTCACATGCCCCGTCTTTTCCATCTCAAAAGAAACGCGGCTGCCGCAGATCTCCTGCAAAACGGCGGTCGTTTTACGGAATGCATACATGTCGGCCAGATCATCCACAAACCGGCGAAACTCCGACATATGATATTCGCACGCCCCCGACTCGCCGGCAAACGCACGGGAGCGGACGGACAAAGTGAATCTGGTATTGTAATAAGGGGGATCTTCTCGAAAATATCGGAAATCCCGGATGGTCAGGGAATTTCCCTCAAAGGAAAGGGTCGCTTGTGAAAACATAATATCACCTCGGTTCATTATACCATACAGAAGATATCCGCGCAAGTTACGTGTCAGCAAAACTGTTCTCCACTTTTTCTTTGTCGACTTGACGCAGTCAATGTCGCACGGGCAGCAAAGAAAAAGTTAACAAAAAGAAACGCCGTTTCTTGGGCTGCGCCCGAGTTGGAGAGAATCTCCAACTCGCTAAACCGCGCCACCTTTTAAAAAAGGTGGACGAAAACTTGCCAAAGACATCGTCCTCCACACAAAAAACCTCCGATGCGCACGCACCGGAGGGCTTTCATTTGCATTATAGATTAAAAGATTCCGAAACCGCCGATGGCTGCGATCAGTCCGGCAAAGACGATGGAAACCATGGACAGCAATTTGATCAGGATGTTGACGGAGGGGCCTGCGGTGTCTTTGAAGGGATCGCCTACGGTGTCGCCCACGACGGCGGCCTTGTGATCCTCAGATCCCTTACCGCCGGAGTGACCGGCTTCGATATACTTCTTGGCATTATCCCAGGCGCCGCCGGCGTTGGACATCATAATGGCCAGAACAAATCCGGAAACAAGGGCACCGGCCAGCATACCGACCACGCCGTTGCAGCCCAGAACCAGGCCAACCACGATGGGAGATACTACGCCCAGGGCGGCGGGAGCGATCATTTCCTTCAGAGAGGATTTGGTGCAGATATCCACGCAGGTAGCGTAGTCTGCCTCAGCCTTGCCGTCGAGGAGGCCGGTGATCTCACGGAACTGCCGTCTTACTTCCACAACCACTTTTTGTGCCGCGCGGCCGACAGCCTGCATGGTGAGGGCGGAGAAGAGGAAGGGCAGCATAGCGCCGATGAACAATCCGATCAGGATGGCGGGATTGGTGATGCTCAGATCCAGAAGTTCGGGATTGATGGACTGGATCTCATCGGTATAGGACACGATCAGCGCCAGCGCGGTGAGGGCAGCAGAGCCGATGGCAAAGCCCTTACCGGTAGCGGCGGTGGTATTTCCCAGGGAATCCAGTGCATCGGTTCTCTCGCGGACTTCCTCGGGCAGACCGCTCATCTGGGCGATGCCGCCTGCGTTATCGGCGATGGGACCGTAGGCATCGGTAGCCAGGGTGATGCCCAGGGTGGACAGCATGCCCACAGCGGACAGGCCTACACCGTACAGTCCGCTCTCAAAGGAGAGGTTTCCGCCGGCGCAGAAATAGCTGAGGAGGATGGACACGCCCACGATGATTACGGGGATGGCGGTGGAGTTCATGCCCAGCGCCACGCCGTCGATGATGATGGTGGCGGTACCGGTCTCGCTGGATTTGGACAGTTTCTGGGTCGGTTTATAGGAATCGGAGGTATAATACTCGGTGAAGTAACCGATCAGCACACCGGCAAAAAGGCCGGATACTACGGCACCGATCAAACCGGGATGATCCGGGGTGATGGCCAGAATCAGCGCCACACTGGCGAGGGCGGAGATCACGGCGGCGGAATATGTACCCTTACGGAGGGAGGAGAGAAGCTGCTTCTGTGTAGCACCCTCTTTGGTGGATACGAAGAAGCTGGAGATCACGGAGGCAACGATACCCACGGCGGCGATGGTCATAGGAAGAAGCACGCCCTTCAGACCGTATCCCGCGGCCACAGCCAGGGCACCGCTGGAAATGATGGAGCCCACGTAGGACTCGTACAGATCCGCGCCCATACCGGCTACGTCGCCCACATTATCGCCCACGTTGTCGGCGATGCAGGCGGGATTGCGGGGATCGTCCTCGGGAATGCCGGCTTCCACCTTACCTACCAGATCCGCACCCACATCGGCGGCCTTGGTAAAAATACCGCCGCCCACACGGGCAAACAGGGCCATGGAGGAGGCACCCATACCGAAAGTGAGCATGGTGGAGGTCAGATCCTCAATGGGAAGCTGAAAACCGAATTTCAAAAGAATGAACCAAAAGCTGATATCGAACAGACCCAGGCCAACCACAGTCAGACCGGTAACCATACCGGAGGAGAAGGCAATCTTCAAGCCCCGGTTGAGTCCCTCACGCGCGCCCTGGGCGGTACGGGAGTTGGCGTAGGTGGATATCTTCATACCGATGAAGCCGGAGAGGCCGGAGAACAGACCGCCGGTCAAAAAAGCTACGGGAACGAAGGGAGTGATCGTTCCGGCCACCGCCAG
>JAZSCY010000158.1:0-3230 GCA_045530875.1 Eubacteriales bacterium | reverse complement strand
GCCAACCGGGAGAAGATGCACCACAATCTGCACAACTCCTTGATGCTGGTAACCGCACTCAACCCCTACATCGGTTACGAAAATGCCGCCAAAACCGCAAAGAAGGCATTTAAGGATAACATCTCCCTGAAGGAGGCCTGCGTAGCGCTCGGCTTTTTGACGGAAGAAAAGTTTGATGAGGTATTCCATCCGGAGCAGATGGTCTGACAAACAAGGAGGATCCCAGAATGAAAGTCAGTTATTACCCCGGCTGTACCTTGAGAACCAAGGCAAAGCAGCTGGATTTGTACGCTCGCAAGAGTGCTGAGGCTCTCGGCATCACCATGGAGGAGATCGAAAACTGGCAGTGCTGCGGCGGCGTGTTCACCACCGCCAAGGACGAAATCGCCACAAAGCTTTCCTCTGTCCGCGCTCTGTCTGAGGCCGCCAAAAAGGAACAGATCCTGGTAACGGTATGTTCCGCCTGCCACAACGTGATCAAACAGACCAACCACGCTATGCAGAACGACGCGGATTTCGCCATGCACGTAAACCGCTACATGGCTCCCGAATCCTACGACGGTTCTGCCCGCGTTCTCCACTATCTGGAGATGCTGCGGGACGTGGTCGGATTTGACACGCTGAAGGAGAAGGTGGTCCATCCCCTGAGCGGCAAGAAGATCGCCGCCTACTACGGATGCCTGCTCCTCCGTCCCGGCCAGACCATGCAGATGGATGACGTGGAAAACCCCACCATCCTGGAAGATTTCATCCGTGCTCTGGGCGCAGAGCCGGTGATCTACGCACAGCGCAACGAGTGCTGCGGCGGTTATGTGGCCATGGAGGATCCTGCCTCCGCACAGAAGAAGAGCAAAAAGGTTCTCGACAGCGCCGCATCCCACGGTGCGGAAATCATCGTGACCGCTTGTCCTCTGTGCCGCTACAATCTGGAAAAGAACGGCGAGGGTGAGATGCCGGTGATCTATTTCACGGAAATGCTGGCTGAGGCGCTCGGCGTAAAGGAGGGCTGATCATGGAAAACAATACGAACCGTATGAAGGAGCAGATCCTTCGCACCAGCGGTGTAAATCCCCTGAAGTGCATGCGCTGCGGCAAGTGCTCCGGCACCTGCCCTGCCTACGATGAGATGGAATACCATCCTCACGAATTTGTTTATATGGTAGAGCGCGGTGATATTGAACCGCTTCTGAAATCCGATTCCCTGTACAAGTGCCTGAGTTGCTTCGCCTGCGTGGATCGCTGTCCCCGCGACGTGGAGCCTGCCAAACTGGTAGAGGCTGTCCGCCTTATGGTCATCCGTCAGCAGGGTAAGAATCACCTGAAGCCGGATCAGATCCCCGAGTTGCTGGATGACGAATTGCCTCAGCAGGCTATCGTCAGCGCACTCCGCAAATACGCCAAATAAGAAAGGAAGTCACCATGCAAAGAATTGGAGTATTCGTGTGCCATTGCGGTACCAACATCGCCGGCACTGTGGATGTGAAAGCCGTTGCCGAAGCGCTTCGCAATGAGCCCGGCGTGGTTATATCCACCGAATATCAATATATGTGCTCGCAGGCCGGTCAGGATCTGATCCGCGATGCGATCCGTGAGCACCGCCTCACCGGTATCGTGGTCTGCTCCTGCTCTCCCCGTATGCACGAGGCCACCTTCCGCAAGACCGCACAGTCTGCCGGTCTGAATCCCTACATGGTAGAGATCGCCAACATCCGCGAGCAGTGCTCCTGGGTACATAAGGATATGGAGATCGGCACAGAAAAGGCTGTGATCCTCGGCCGTGCCGCCATTGCGAAGGTCAATCTGAACGCACCTCTCACCCCCGGTGAATCCCCCGTAACCAAGCGTGCGCTGGTTATCGGCGGCGGTATTGCCGGTATCCAGACCGCCTTGGACATCGCCGACGCCGGATTCCCGGTGGACATCGTGGAAACCAAGCCCACCATCGGCGGTAAGATGGCTCAACTGGACAAAACCTTCCCCACCCTGGACTGCGCCGCTTGTATTCTGACCCCGAAAATGGTGGAAGCCGCTCAGCACGAGAACATCCGCATCTTCTCCTTCAGCGAAGTGCAGGATATCAAGGGTTTTGTGGGCAATTTCACCGTGCAGATCAAGAAAAAGGCCCGTTATGTCAAGGAAGATATCTGCACCGGATGTGGTCTGTGCACCGAAAAGTGCCCGCAGAAGAAGGTTCCCAACGAATTCAATATGGGCATGGACAATCGCCGTGCCATCTATATCCCCTTCGCACAGGCTGTGCCGAAGGTGGCTACCATCGATCCCAATTACTGCACCATGCTGAAAACCGGCAAGTGCGGTGTATGCGCCAAGGTTTGTACCGCAGGTGCTATCGACTACACCCAGAAGGATGAGATCATTGAAGAAAAGTACGGCGCTATCGTGGCCGCTACCGGCTTCAATCCCATCTCCATGAAGCCCTTTGACGAGTATGCATACAGCCAGTCCAAGGATGTCATCACCTCTCTCGAATTCGAGCGTCTGATGAACGCGGCAGGCCCCACCGGCGGCAAGTTGCTCCGTCCCTCCGACGGCAAGCATCCCCACACCATCGTATTCGTACAGTGTGTGGGATCCCGCTGCAGTGCCCACGCCTCCAAGGGCAAGGAATACTGCTCCAAGATCTGCTGTATGTACACCGCGAAGCATGCCATGCTGACCCGCGATAAGTATCCGGACACCGATGTATACGTATTCTATATCGACGTGCGTACCCCCGGTAAGAATTTTGTCGAGTTCTACCGCCGCGCTGTGGAAGAATACGGCGTGCATTACGTGAAGGGTATGGTGGGTAAGGTTTCCCCCGAGGGTGACAAGCTGATGGTCCAGGCGTCCGACTTGCTGGCCGACAAGCAGCTGCATATCGAGGCCGATCTGGTGGTTCTGGCCGCCGCTATTGAGCCGGACAAATCCGCCCGTCCTCTGGCCACCCTGCTGACCGCCTCCATGGACACCAACGACTTCTTCACCGAGGCTCACCCCAAACTTCGTCCCGTAGAATCCCCCACCGCCGGTGTATTCCTCTCCGGTGCGTGCCAGGGTCCCAAGGATATCCCCGAAACCGTTTCTCAGGCAGGCGCTGCCGCCGCCAAGGTCATCGGCCTACTGGCCAAGGACAAGCTGAAAGGCAATCCCTGCGTGGGCGGATCGGATGAATGGATGTGCCACGGCTGTTCCTCCTGTGAGAGAGTTTGTCCCTACGGCGCGATCTC
>JAZSCY010000049.1:0-7432 GCA_045530875.1 Eubacteriales bacterium | reverse complement strand
GTAAACCCCGCTTCATCCACAAAAATAAAGGAAAGGAGGCACACCTATGCCGGGCAAGGATTCCCTGACTGAAATTACAGTAGAAGACAATTCCCCCCACAAATCCGGCCGTCTGATCGCGGACACCGCATCGGGCAAATCCTCCCCGCCGGTGATTCCCAATCTTCCCCTGGGTGCCAAACTGGTGACGGCCTCCTCTTTAAAGAATTCCCCAAACGAGAAGCAAACCCGGGATTATTCCCACTCCCCCCTGCTCTATCGGGTGTGTGTCTATCCCTGGCCCCAGAAATACAATTATTATCAGCGATTCTGTTACGATGCGGAACGGTTTTTCGCCGTGCGGGGGCAAGAATGTCCCCGGATGGATTATTTCTCCTACATCCCCCAGTACGCCCAACTTTCCGTGGATCAGATGCGGTGGTATCTGTGGTTCCGGGAGCGTGTGCGCCGGGGAGAATATCCGGATGAGGTGGATTTCCCCTACATCCTGCTTCTGATCTATGAGATCATCAATCTCCCCCACAAGCTTCCGCCTGAAAAAGGCGCAAAACAGCTGTCCGGCATCTGGCTGGCCTACCGATCCCGCCATCCGGAATTGGACAAGTACCTCTCCGAGTGGATGTGCGACTACTGTCTTGTCCACGAAATCCCCCTACCGGAGTCGCTGCACTCCCTTCTGCCCGCCATCATCCGCCGGGCATCCTTTAAAGAATTCTATATCGCGTCCCTGCCCTCCCAGGGTGAGGAGATCGCCCTCTCCCCAAAATCCCTGCTTGCGGCGGCCAGCGATTACAGCTATACATCCAGCCGCTACTATGCCGACAACGCGGCGGCCTTTGACAATTTTATCCCCGCCGCCGTAGCCTACGCTGCCCATGCGGCCGGCATATCTCCCACTCCCGCCTCCATGCGACGGGCGAAAACAGAGCGGGATGCCTTTTGCGGATCCCTGTGCGCCCAGACCGTGAAGCGGCGCATTGTGGTGGAGTATTACTCCTTCGCCCGCTCCTATGAGATGCGATCCCACATCACCGCCGCCGTCAAGACCGCGGAAAATCTCCTCCGACGCGCATTGAAGATCAAATCCCGACTCAGCGTGGCGGGCGGAGATTCTGAGATTGTGCGGGCGGTGCAGGCTTTTGCCGCATCCCACCTCACTTTTGAGAGAATCCCGAAGAAGATCGCCGAGGACACCTCCTATGAGAGATTCTACGACGCCCCCACCACGGGAATCGATTTTGCTCTTTCCCGGAAGATTGAGGAAGAATCCTGGGAGAACACCGCCCGGCTGACGGAGGAACCGGAGGAAGTTCCGGAGATCACCGCACCCGATCCCATCCCCGCACCCGCCCCCGAAAAGGAGACGATGGCGGAGGGGGAACATCTCCCCGGCGAGGTGCGAAATCTCCTGACCGCCCTTTTGGGTGGAGAATCCCTGACAGACTGGTGCAAACGCCAGCCCGTGCGAAAAGATCCCCAAACGGTAGCCGATCACATCAACGAAATGGCCGCCGATCGGATCGGGGATATTATCCTGGAATCCGACGGGGATTCCTGGACACTGATTGAAGATTACAGAGAGGATATTACATCGTGGATAACACCGCCTCCAAACTGAACGTGCAAAAAGTACCGCGCCGGATTCTGGGCGCGCTTCTGGCCGGCATCTCCGCCGGTGTGGTCCCTCGCAGTGGGGCACCGTATATTGCCATCGGCCGCGTGGATGAAATCCGTGCCTTGACCGACGATCTCACCCGTGTGGCGGAAGGGCAATCCTCCATGCGGCTGCTGATCGGCCGATACGGCAGCGGCAAAAGTTTTCTGTTGCAGCTGCTTCGCTCCCGGGCTATGGAATTGGGATTTGTTACGGCGGATGCCGATCTGTCCCCCGAGAGAAAACTGTCCGGGGAGGGCGGCATTGCCACTTATCGGGAATTGTCCCGGAATCTGGCGGTAAAAGCATCCCCCGACGGGGGCGCGTGGAGTGGCATCCTCTCCCGCTTTATGCAGTCCGTGACGGAGGATATTTCCCAGGACATGCCCGAGGAGGTTTTTCGCGCCGCCGCTCTGGATCGGGTGAAGAAAATCCTCGCCCCGCTGGGCGATGAGGTGGGCGGATACAACTACATCACCGTCCTTTCCCGTTATGCGGAGGCGTATCTGGCGGACGACACGGATCATATGGCCGCGTGTCTCAGATGGCTGCGGGGTGAGTACCGGACCAAGACCGACGCCCGGGCCGCCATCGGCATCCGAACCTTGTCCATCATTGACGACGCCAGCTGGTATTCCCACATCCGTCTGCTCTCCCGCTTTGTCCGCCTGATCGGGTATCAGGGACTGCTTGTGCTGATCGACGAATGCGTGAATCTGTACAAAATTCCCAACCGCATCAGCCGGGAAGCCAATTACGAAAAGATTCTGTCCATGTATAACGACACTTTGCAGGGTGTGGCGGGCGGCTTGATGATCGTTTTGGGCGGCACTCCCCGGTTTTTGGAGGACACACGGCGGGGTCTGTTCAGTTATGAAGCCTTGCGAAGCCGTCTCTCCGACGGACGGTTTGTGATGGACTCGGGTGTACCGCTGAAGAACATGATGTCCCCCGTGATCCGTCTGCGGAGGTTGTCGGACAACGAGCTGCTGGCTTTGACGCTTCGTTTGCGGTCCTTGCACGCGCAATATTACGGGACGGAGGAAGCTGTAACGGACGAGATGGCCGCCGCCTTTTTGAAGGAAGAACTGGATCGGGCGGGGGCGGAGGAGATGATCACCCCCCGTGAGATCATACGGGATTTTGTGACGCTGCTCGATCTGCTTTACCAGAATCCGGGGGCGACCTTCACCGATATGATGAACAAAGCGGGATCTGCCCCGAAAAATCCCGATCCCGATGGGGAGAATGCGAGTTGGCATCCTGCCAACTCGGAGGAAGAATCTCCGGCAGAGATTACCCCGCCGGTGCGGGTAGAGTTGGAAGACATTGAGTTGTGAGATGGGGGAGATTTCGTCTATTTCCGTTTTGTGAATCCGAACCGTACGTTGGCGGGAGGATAATATCCTCCCCTACGGGTGAAAGAGAAACGCTCGTTATCTTGTAGGGGCGGATTCCATATCCGCCCGTTTCGTGAATCTAAACCGCCTGCCACTTTTTCTTTGTCGACTTGACGCAGTCAATGTCGCACCAGCAGCAAAGAAAAAGTTATCAAAAATAAACGCCGATACAAGGGCGTTGCCCTTGACCCACCACCTTTTTGAAAAAAGGTGGACAAAAACTTTAAAAAAGAAAGGAGTCTCCTATGTCCGACACCGTATTTGATTCTTTTGCCCCCTTTATAAGAGAATTTATCTACTCCCGGGGATGGCAAAAGCTACATGACGTGCAAATCACATCGGCAAAAGTGATCTTTGACACGGATCATAATCTCTTGATCCCCTCCTCCACGGCGTCCGGCAAGACGGAGGCGGCTTTCTTCCCCATCCTCTCCCAGATCTACGAGGACGACACTCCCGGCATCGCCGTGCTCTACATCGCCCCTCTGAAAAGCCTGATCAACGATCAGTTCGGGCGAATCACGGAATTGACCGACGAGGCGGATATTCCCGTCTTCCACTGGCATGGGGATGTGGCGCGCTCCCACAAGGAAAAGATGCTCCGCGCACCGCGGGGCGTATTGCAGATCACCCCGGAATCCCTGGAAAGCATGCTGATGCGCCGGGGAAACGATGTGATCCGCCTGTTTGGCAATCTGAAATACATCATCATCGACGAGATCCACACGCTGACGGGCACGGATCGGGGCAACCAGATCCTTTGCCAGATCGCCCGGATCGCCCGCCTGATCGGTTATCAGCCGAGACGGATCGGTTTGTCCGCCACCATCGGGGATGCCGACGCAGCCGCCGCCTGGCTGGGTGCGGGATCGGGCCGATCCACCTATGTGCCGGAATTGCCCAGGGAAAAACTTCGCTGGCGGCTGGGGATCGAGCATTTTTACATCGAATCCCCCACCCACGATGACTCCGATCCCAAGCACACCGGGCCGTCGGTGATATACGACTTGAATTTTGGGAATATCAAAAAAGAGATAAATTCTTTTTCACGGGACGTCGAGTGGATGTTGGCTCCGCCAAATCCTGCCGTCCCCTACCAAGAACAACAAACCTCCCCCATTTTGCCCGACGTGGCAGAGGGAGGATCCGAGCGGGAATTCGATCCCGCCGCCGATCCGGGATACGAATACATTTACGACGCGACGAAAGGCCGGAAATCTCTGGTGTTCTCCAACTCCCGGGAGGAGACGGAGTACGTGACCGCTACCCTCAGGCAGATTGCCGAGCGACGGGGTGAGCGAGATGTATTCCTCATCCACCATGGCAATCTGTCCGCCGCCATTCGGGAGGAAGCGGAGGCCAAGATGAAGGATGAGGAGATCCAGGCGGTGACGTGCGCCACGGTGACCATGGAATTGGGCATTGACATCGGCAAATTGGAGCGGGTGGTCCAGCTGGGATCTCCCAACACGGTATCCTCCTTCCTGCAAAGGCTGGGACGGAGCGGCCGCCGGGAAAATCCCCCGGAGATGGTGATGGTCTTCCGGGAGGAGGAGCCGCTGCCAAACGCTCCCCTGCCCCATCTGATCCCCTGGGAACTTCTGAAAGCCATCGCCGTCATCCAGCTGTATATGGAAAATCGGTTTATTGAGCCGCCGATTCTCCGAAAATGCCCGTTCAGTCTGCTCTTCCAGCAGACCATATCGATTCTTTCGTCCTCCGGATCTCTGACCCCCATGGCGCTGGGTGAGCGGGTATTGTCCCTGCCTCCTTTTTCTCACATCACAAAAGATCAGTATCGGCTGCTGCTCAAATCCATGATCGACCAGGAATTTCTGGAGATGACGGAGGAGAGGGAGCTGATCGTGGGTCTGCGGGGCGAAAAACTGACGGCCAGTTTCAAATTCTTCGCCGTGTTCAAGGACACGGAGGATTTCACCGTACGGAGCGGCTCCGACGAGATCGGCACCATCACCTCCGCGCCCCCGGTGGGCGATCGGTTTGCTCTGGCCGGCCGGGTTTGGGAGGTGGAGGAGTTGGATATCCCCCACCGCCTCATCTACGTCCATCCCGTCAAGGGAAAGATGGAGATCCAGTGGCCCGGCGATTACGGCGAGGTCCACACCCGCATTCTGGAGAGGATGTATCAGGTGCTCGCCGAGGACACGGAATATCCCTATCTGAAGCCGGACGCTTTGGAAAGACTGCGCCTGGCACGGGCTGTGGCGCGGAACACGGGCATGCTGGAAAACACCCTCGTTCATCTGGGGGGATACACCTGGGCCATGTTCCCCTGGCTGGGAACCAGATCCTTCCGAACCCTGCGCCGTTTTATGGGTCAGTTTGCGGATGAATACAAGATTTCCAAGATGGAATTTGAGGGATGCTATTATCTGATGTTCCGCATGGAGCGCGGGGATGGTCTGTCCCTGCTTCGCGCCATGGGTGAGCGCATCCGTGAGGAGGGCATATCCCTGGATCATCTGATCGGGTTGAGCGAGTGCCCCGTTTACGAGAAATACGACGGATTCATCCCCGCCGAACTGCTTCGCACCGCATTCCGCGAGGATAAACTGAGATCGGACGAGATTCTGTCCCGTGCCGATATGTGGTAGGATTTTACTGCCGTGAAGGAGATACACATGAAGATTTTAATGGCCACCATGAGCTTTGACATCGGTGGAGCGGAGACACACATTCTGGAATTGTGCCGGGAACTTTCCCGCCAGGGCCACGAGATTACGGTGGTATCCCGGGGCGGCGTGTTTGTCGCTCCCCTGACGGACAGCGGCATCCGACACGTGACCGCCCCCTTGCACAAAAAGGATCCCGCCTCCCTGTGCCGATCTTACCGTATCCTGGACAAGCTGATCCGGGAGGAAAAATTTGACGTGATCCACTCCCACGCCCGGATTCCCAGTCTGCTGACCCATCATCTGGCGAAAAAGCACGACATTCCCTTCGTCACCACCTTCCACTACACCTTTGATCCCGTGTGGTATCTGAAGATGCTGACCTACACCGGAGAGCGGACGCTGGCGGTGTCGGATGATTTGAAAAACTATCTGATCGACGTGTACGGACGGAACGGGGACAAGATCGACGTGACCGTCAACGGCATCGATATTGATCAGTTCGACGGATCCGGGACGGAAAATCCCCTGCCCGAGATGGGAGAGGGGGACAAGATCGTCTGCGTCACCCGCATGGATCGGGCGGTGGCACATCACGCCTTCCGCCTGACGGAGGCCATGCCGAAGATCGTGGCGGCGCACCCCAAAGCCAGATTGATCCTCATCGGCGGCGGCGATGTGCTGGATGAATTGAAGGCGTTGGCCGAAAAGACCGACTCCCGGATCGGCGGTGGGCACATCTTTGTGCTGGGCCCCCGATCGGATATTGCAAAGATTTTGCCCCAGGCAGACGTGTTCGTGGGCGTATCCCGTGCCGCCATGGAGGCGATGGCCTGCCGCAAGCCGGTGGTGCTGACGGGCGCCCAGGGGCATTTGGGCATTTACACCCCGGAATTGGAGGAGGAGGCTATATCCACCAACTTCTGCTGCCGTACCCGCGGTGCGGCGGATGCGGACACCATCGCCGACGACGTGATCCGTATTCTGAATACATCCCCGGAAACACGGCGGCAGATGGGTGAGGATAACCGGGACGTGATCGCCCGAAAATATTCCGTCTCCCGCATGGCGGGGGATGCTTTGGCCATGTACGAGCGCACCCTCAGAGAGCACGTGTTCCGTCGGGCAGAGGTGGTGATCTCCGGCTATTACGGAGCAGGCAACACCGGCGACGATGCCCTGCTTCAGTCCATTGTGGACGGTCTGCACCGCCGGGGCGTGGATCGCATCGCTGCCTTGTGCGGCCCCGTTTTCCTGCCCGTTGCCGGGGTGAAACGGATCCCCCGCTTCCATTTTTTGCGGGTGCGCCGTGAGATCCGCCGGGCAAAGATGCTGATCAGCGGCGGCGGCAGTCTTCTGCAGGACGCCACCAGCACCAAATCCTTTATGTACTACACCTGGGTGATCGAGGAGGCCAAGCGGGCGGGCGTGCCGGTGATGATCTACGCCAACGGCATCGGCCCCATCGAAAAGGAGAAGAATATTCAAAGAGCCGCCCGGGCCATCGCCTGTGCGGAGTATATCAGCGTGCGGGAGGATGCGTCGAGGGAGATTCTCAAATCCATGGGCATCCCCGAGGATCGCATCGCCGTGACCGCCGATCCGGTGCTTCTTTCCGCCCCGGCCGTATCCCGGCAGCGGGGGGATTATGTGGTGATCTCCCTCAGAGAAACCGCCGGAAACATGACCAAAACCGTGGATTCCATGTCCATGGAGGAGGCGGTGTTCCGTGCCGTTGGGGAAAT
>JAZSCY010000240.1:0-2146 GCA_045530875.1 Eubacteriales bacterium | reverse complement strand
CCCGGATGTAGACATGATGTTTGGATGTGTCCGGTGCATCCTTGTCGATCCGTTCCAATTTGGTCAGATATAAAAGTATGAAAATAGAATCAGGCTATCCATATAACAACACCGGCGGCGCCCATACCGCCGGTGTTGTTTTGCTTAATACAGCATTATCTATCGGAGACGGAAGGGATCAGATCACTGGCAGGTTTCCTGCACATACCCGAAGTAATCGAAGTCTTCCTGCGTCATGAAAAGATACTGTTCTTTCCCATCCCGATAATCGGAAAGATCCGCACCGGGATCGTACCAGGTGACGTCCATGTATACCGGTCCCTCATCGGTGTCCAGCCGATTCCATGCATGCCGTCCTTCGGGTGTTGTGCCGCGACAGTACCAGCAGGAGATACCCGCATCCCGGCACAAACGGTAAAACGCCTGTGCATAGCCGGAGCAGACTGCCGATCCGGTCACCAAGGCACTGTAAGCCTGGTAATCGTATCGGGGATAATTCTCCTCGTAGTTGTACTCCACGCCCGAGGAAAGGACCATGGCGAAATAGACGCATTTTTCCGCATTGCTCATGCCTCGGGGCATTTTATCCAGTATGCGTTTTGCAACCGCATCGCACACCGCTACCTCACTTCGGACAGCCTCTATATCATCGCACAGATTGGGACGCTCATCGCCCGGCATATAGTAGCCGGAGTAGTATTCCGTTCCGGAGATGATGCCGTCGCAGTACAGAAACAGATCCGTTCGATCGATGCGCAAAGCATCTACTGCCGTAACAAATACACAGAAGAAATCCACGCCGGGGTAATCCTTTTCACTGAAATGGTAGGGCTCAAACGCAGCCGTCTTTTGCAGAATGATGTCGTACACTTCCGCTGTCAGCGGATCTTTTATCCGATCCCGCTCCGTGGGGCGGGCGGAATAATCGCAGTCCAGGACAGGCGGGAGATCTATCTCTGCCGTGTTCAGCACCTCCACGGCTTTTCGGATGGCCGGATCGATTCGTTTTGCTGCTTTTTCCTCTGCCTCCGTGGAAAAGATCTCGTTTTCATCGAAATCCACTGTAAAACGCGGCGGGGAAGGCTCTTCTATGCTGACGGAAGTATCCGTGTCCATAGTTTCTTCCGGGCGGTCAGCGGTTGTATCCGTGGTGATTTTGGGCAGAATCGCCTCCCAATGACAGGAACACAGGCAGAGCAGTCCCAGCACACATGCCAGAAATAAACACAGTTTCACTTTCATCGTGCGGCCGCCTCTCCCTTCAGCACCCAGTCCGGATCATATCCGAACTCAAGAGCGATCACCCTGGCAAGCATGGGAGAGATCGTCTTGGCTTTGCTTGTGCTGCGGCTGTTGCCGGTCAGAATATAGATATAATTCTCCGTCACACCGATGCGGCGGGAAAATTCTGCTTTTGTGATTCCTTGTTCTTTTATGATTTGATTCAGACGTTCTTCCAGTGTCATGGCGCTACCTCCTCCTTCTGATGCCGCATTACCTCGGCATATCGGAGCATCTGCTTGCGGGAAGACATTCCCAGTTTTCCGAGCAGATTGTGATTATGGTATTTCAGGGTGCTTTCCTTGATGCCGGTGAGGGCGAGAATTTCCTTCACGCTTTTTCCGGAAAGATAATACTCAAACAAATTCCGTTCCGATTCGGTAAGGGTTTGCAGTCCCGCAAGAAAATATTGATAATCCGCGGGATCGATCTCGGTTTTCCGCGAGTAGGCAAGCCGCTCCATCTCACTTTGCACACGTCGCAGATCCTCTTTGGCGCTTGTGTACTCTTCTTCTACTTTGCGGAAGTCACCAAGCGCACGGTTATACTCCGCTTGCAGACGGAGCATCTCATTCTCGGCCGCCAGATTCTTTTGTTCAAGGGTGGTGAGCATTTCGCCGTGCGCCTTTTCCTGCTGATTCAGATATTCGACCAGATCGAGAATCTCCGGAATACCCGAATAGGTTTCACTGCGCTTGTCGGATTTAATCTGCTCAAGATCGGTAAGAAGCGGGGTGAGAAAACGTTTGCTGAAGAACCGGCAGAAGCTGACAGTGAAGCACAGAAGAAGCAGAAGGAGTATGACGGTTTGCAGAGTGTTTTTGGCCAGCATCCGGTCATAGTCGCTCTTCGGGATCATGACCAC
>JAZSCY010000091.1:0-2566 GCA_045530875.1 Eubacteriales bacterium | reverse complement strand
CATCGCTTTTGCCTGCCTTTTTAATTCCTTTGTGATCGACGCCGGCATGGATCCTGGCCGGATCCGGGAGCGAATCACCGATCCCGCCTTTGCCCTGCCCGAATTGATCCGGGCGCTCACGGTGGCCATATCCATTCTGGTGGTAGCTGTGCCGGAAGGACTTCCCATGATGATTACGGTGGTGCTGTCCTCCAATATGAAAAAGATGCTTCGCTCCGGTGTGCTGGTCCGCCGCCTGGTGGGAATCGAAACGGCGGGAAATCTGAACATTCTCTTTACCGACAAAACGGGAACGCTGAGCTGTGGGAAATTGAAAGTGGCGGCCGTGCTGTGCGGGGATGCCGTCTTTGATTCGCTGACTTCTCTGAAGCAGTCCCCTGCCCTGTATCAGGCGCTGTGTCAGAATCACGCCGTCTGTGCGGGAGTGGGCCGGGGCAACGGGACAGACCGTGCCGTCCGCGGATTTTTGGGAAAGGATGCGGCGGCCGGAGCAGATATCCGTTTCCGCGTCCCCTTTGATTCATCGCGCCGGTACTCCTCCGGATGCATTCTGACCGAAAGCGGCCCCCGCACACTGATCCGCGGAGCACCGGAAGTGATTCTCCCTCACGTCACCCGCTATGTTGGACAGGACGGGCGCATCCGTTCCATAACTCCCGCCGTCCGCAGCGCGATCCAGAAGCAGTGGCAGGAATATGCCACCACCACCCATCGGGTAATCGCCACCGCCGAGTTTGAGGGGCAGAACCCCACGGAGGCGGGAGATTTTTCCGATCTCATCTTTGTGGCCCTGTTTGCCATACGGGATCGGCTTCGTCCCGATGCGGCGGATGCGGTGGCCACAGCCCGGCGAGCCGGTATTCAGACGGTGATGATCACAGGGGATAATCCCATCACCGCCGAAGCTTTTGCCAGAGAATGCGGCATCCTTGTCCCCGGCGGACCGCAACGGATACTGAGCGGGGAGGGTTTATCCCGCATGAGCGACGATGAGCTCACGGAAATGATCCCGGATATCGCCGTGGTAGCCCGGGCATTGCCCACGGACAAAAGCCGACTGGTGCGGCTGGCTCAATCCCGGGGGCTGGTCGCCGGCATGACGGGAGACGGAATCAACGACGCCCCCGCCTTGCGGGCGGCGGATGTGGGATTCGCCATGGGAAGCGGCACCGATGCCGCCCGGGAGGCCGGCGATATCGTGATCACCGACGACCGGTTTTCCTCCATCATGCAAGCCGTGCTTTTCGGTCGCACCATCTTTCTGGGCATCCGGAAATTCATCGTTTTTCAGTTGAGCATGAATCTGTGCGCCGTGGGCATCTCTCTCCTCGGTCCGTTCATCGGCGTGGAAACACCCGTCACCGTGATCCAGATGCTGTGGGTGAACATCATTATGGATACGCTGGGAGCGCTGGCCTTCGCCGGGGAGCCATCCCTTGTATCCTATATGCGCCACCCTCCCCTATCCCGCGAGGAAAAGCTGCTCTCCCCTACCATGATCCACAACATCCTGGGGAGCGGCGGGGTATCTTTAGCGCTGTGCGTTTGGTTTCTGAAATCCCCTCTCATGCACGATCTGTTTTCCCGGGGAGATGAGCGATACTATCTGACCGTCTTTTTCGCTTTGTTCATCTTCTGCGGGCTGTTTAACTGTTTTCTTGCCCGCACGGAGCGGATGAATATCTTCTCCCATCTATCGAAAAACAAGCCTTTTATCTTGATCGTCTTTTCCGTCTGCGTGGTGCAGCTGATGATCATCTATTTCGGAGGCGATCTGTTCCGGTGCGAGCCGCTGACGGCGCGGGAGATCACCCTAAGCGCTCTCCTGGCGGCGGTGGTCATTCCGGCAGAGCTGCTTCGTCGGGGACTGAGTCGGCTGAACAGGCATAAATGAAAAAAACAGATATCGCAAACAGCGATATCTGTTTTTTGTTGGTGTGATTCAGTTGACAAAATCAAATTCGATGCCAAACATTTTGACGGTATGGCCTTCATCGCATCCTGCCTCACGAAGTTTGTCGATGATGCCGCCTGTCTGGAGCATCCGCTGGAAATACATCAGCGATTCCCGATCGTCCAGATTGGTTTGGTTGACCAGTTTTTCCAGCCACTTGCCCTCGCAGACAAAGGCACCGCTGTCGTCCCGACGGATCGTGGTTGCATCCGGTGTCGCTGCTTCTGTTTCCGGATCCCATGTGGGTGCTTCTGCATCAAATACAGTAATGGGGGGCAGATCGGCCAATTCCTGCTGGATGGCGTCGATCAGCGTCTTCAGATTCATTTTGGTGGCGGCGGAGATGAAATACAGGGGATAATCCATGGCATCCGCCACGGTTTTCAGCCGCTTTGCCGCCTCAGACTCCTCGCCCTCGGGAAGAAGGTCGCACTTGTTGGCCACAAGAATGCGGGGCTTATCCGCCAGGGTCTGGGAGAATTTCTCCAATTCCTCGGAGATGGTATGGAAATCGTCCACCGGATCCCGGCCTTCGATACCGGAGATGTCGATGACCTGCACGATCAAGCGGCACCGCTCGATGTGACGCAGAAAATCGTGTCCCAGACCGGC
>JAZSCY010000061.1:0-2120 GCA_045530875.1 Eubacteriales bacterium | reverse complement strand
ATTTCATCGGTTGGTCGCTGTATCCACTGGTCACCTTCACAATCCTTGGCGGACTACTCATCTTTTTAGCCATCTGTCGTCCTGCCAGAGAATCCATGGAACGCAAATTCTTTATTTGACAAAAGTAAAAGCCTACCTTTCCGGTAGGCTTTTTTGTATATTAGACATCCGCAGATTGTTCTTCCGTGGCCGCTCCGCCCTGTTGCAGATCGTCGGTGATTTCGTCCGTGTACTCATTACCGAATGTAAAATCCGAGTGCGTCGTCAATCCGTCCCGATTCATCATCTGCTCAAGCACTTCGATATCGCTGGTGATATCCATGCTCTCATCTTTGAAAAGCTGATCCATTTGCTGCTCAAATCCGACTACCAGCATATCCATGATCTTTTCGATGTTGCGCTTGGTTTCCTGCATATTCTGCCCCGCTACGCCCACCTGCTCAATGCATTTGTAGGACTCCAGCAACTTCAGCGTGGTAGGCAGATAGTAGTTCATAAACATACGGGTCTGGGATTTTTTCTGAGGCCGCTCGCTTATATACGTAAATATGTGGCGCGTGATAGATTCGATCCGACGAATCTTTGCGGAAACTGCCTCATCCTGAATCTCATCATCCAGACAGCGTATCTTTTTCAGAATGGTGTCGTAATCCGACAACTCGGCACCGCCGCCGTTTCCACAAACAGACGATGCTCCCAAATCCGATGCCACCGAGGTCATGGAATGGTGATGTGCTTCCATTTCCTGTATAACCCCATCCGGCTTTGCATCCGGCGTGCGCATGAAACACAGATTTGAGTGATCAATATAGGCAAGATCGCCAAAATATCCGTCGTCAATCATGCCCTGGAGATCCCGTTTGACACTGCTAAGCTTCCGGGAAGTGGCAGAGGATAACTTCGTCAGACTGATGCTTTCCTTATCTCCGATCAGTGCGGCATAGCGGGTGGTGCGGCGATTCTTCTCGCTCATGATTTGGGCAACGACGCCGGAAATAATGCCACCGGCAACGAAATAGCCTGCCACAATAATATCCTTGATGTAGTAGTCCGCAAAGCCGTAGGCGATCATGTCGGCAACGGAGGACAGTCCACTGACGATACCCAGCACTACGAGGGCGATGGCAACGATCTGCAACACAGTAATACGCGCAGGCTTCTTGGACTTTTTGCTTTTTGTGTTCTTCTGTACAGAGGCGGTTTTCACTTTTTTATCCGCAATTTTCTCTGTCTGCTGCGAAGTTTCTGACGCGGAGGGGCGATTTCCAAGGGGCAACTCTCTGAGAACAGCAAGAAGGATACCAATAGGCCATGCTCCGAAAACAAATGGCAGCACAATGAATATCCATGGAATGTTAAATCCTTTTGGCTTCCGGCTCACAATATCCGCCCTCCTTCATAAAACATAGAAATATTATACCCCGTTTTTATCCGGATGGCAAGAGATTCTTATCAAATTTCGCAAACACGGTAAAGATTCGCTCTGCCCTGCTTTCCGTCAGGACGAATGGCTCCCACGATTTCCAGCACACGGATAGCCGCGCTGATCCGCCTACCACGGAATCCGCATTTTTTCGCAAACTCCTTAGCAGTAAACGCCTCGCCTGGATTCATCGGCAATTCCCGAATATAGTCTTCCGCAGAATGAAAATCGTATATCCGGTATATATCAAGGGGCATTCTTTCATACCGTGTGGATCCGCGCTTTCGGTTCAGACTGCGCTTGCCGTCCAGCATACGGTACTCATCCATCTCAAGGACTGCCACCCGCACTGTTAGATTGGGATTTTTCAAATGATCCCGAATGAAAATCATCTCCGGCACTGCGTCCAGCGGTTTGCCCTTCTTGGGAGATCTGTGACGGGGCTGCATATCGCCGGTCTCGTGATCGATCCATGTTACCCATTTTTTCTCTGCAACCGGATACACAACTGTAACACGAAAATCCGGCAAAAAAGCCTCCAGCTTGCTTTTCATAGGCGCAAAGCCGGAGGTTTGTATTTCCGTTATTCCATCCGCATTCCGGATATCAGCAATATATCCGGCACAAGGAATCTCGTGGCAGCTGCACAGGGGTTCAAAATACTGTTTTAATACCAAATGCAGCGTCTTTTCTTTAT
>JAZSCY010000232.1:0-2625 GCA_045530875.1 Eubacteriales bacterium | reverse complement strand
TGCAGGCTCGGTATCTGCCGGCGTCGTGTCCGAAACGGGGGGAGTATCGGGATTGTCCGGAGTATCGGGGGTATCCGGCGTATCTTTGTCGCAGGATGCGAAGACAGGTGCCAGCATCAAAACGGCCAGCAAAAGGGAAAGAATTCGTTTGGCCTTCATGTGTATCTCCTTTTTCATAATTATTGTTTTTTGTGCCCGATTTATAAATAAACGGGTGTTAATAATTACATTATATCATCAAAACTGCCAAAAATCAAGGGGCGTTTAAAAAATCGTGATTCATGCTAAATACAGAGGTTTTTAATTGTGCATAGTGACAGATGTATCTGCCGTTTTTTCACTGTGTGGCGCGGCTTGTCGGTATTGTCCCGGCGGCATACCGATTTTCTTTCGGAACAACCGGATGAAATAGAGAACATCCCCATACCCGCACTCGGCGCTGATATCCTTGATACTGCAATCCGATGTGGAAAGCATATCGCAGGCATGCTGCAGACGTAGGGCTGTGCGGTATTCCATGGGAGAATATCCGGTCTGCCGGTGGAAGATCAGGCGGTAGCGGCTTTCGCTCAAATGCTCCAGAGCGGCCAATTCCGCCACCGATGTATCCGAGGCAAAATACTTATGCAGCCAGGCGATGGTTTTCAGCTTCTTTTCGTCGGCGGGGGTATTCACCGCCACATGCCGGGACAAAGTGACCAGAATCTCGCTCAGATACGCCCCGCACCGATCTTCAAATCCCCGCCGCCGGGTGGTGAATTCTTCAAACAGTTCCTCCCACACAGCGGTGATTTCCGTAAGGCATTCCTCCCCGGAATAGATGTGTCCGCACTCCAGATGGAGGCGGGACAACAGCCGGGCCGCATGAAATCCGCTGAAATGGATCCACAGATATTCCATAGATTCCCCCTCCGGCAGGGAATAGCGGTAGGGTGTATTGGGCTTGGTCAGAAGAAACGATCCCGCGGGCACCTCTTGTATGCGATCGTCCAGCCACAGTCGGAGGGTGCCTTTGCGTATATATTGCAGGTAATAATCCTGCCGGCCATTTCGGTTATGGGTTTCAAAGGGCGTGTCAAAATGACAGCATCCGGCGCAATTCACAATCAGCGGCTCATCGTCGATGCGCTGATTGCATTGAGGAAATGTCAGATCCCGGTAAAAGAATTTTGTGTCCATGCGTTGCTCTCCATACAGTCGATTTGTCCATAAAAACAGTCGGAATATACATTGAAACAGACGGATATATCGTATATATTGATAGTATACCACAACTTGAATCAGTCGAAAAGAGCATAATGTGATTTTTTCAGAAATATCGGAAAGGGGAATGGATATGAAACAAGCATTGAACGCATGGACCGTGGATCAGAAAATGGATATGGAGCAAACCTTTGCCGCTGTGGCAAAGGCCGGGTTTTGTGCGATTGAGTTGAACATGGATGCACCCGGCGCGCCCCACGGACTGTCGGAGAAGACCACCGCATCGGATTATGCACAGATCCGCCGCCTCAGTGAAGAATACCGCCTTCCCGTCTGCAGTATTGCCTCCTCCTTGTGGTGGGGCACGCCTATGGGACGGCCGGAGTGTTGGGATGCGGCACAGGCTCTTTTGCGCAACCAGATTCATGCGGCCAAGGAGCTGGGCGCCGCCGGAATTCTCATCGTACCCGGCGGGATGAATGATACAATCTCCCTGGAAGCCGCCCGGAAAAACTGCATCGATTTTCTGCGTTCCCAACGGGAGTATATTGAAAAGTCCGGCATATTCGTCGGCGCGGAAAACGTGTGGAACGGATTCTTTTTGTCCTCCTACGATATGGCATCCTTCATCGCCCAGGTGGATTCTCCTCTGGTCGGTGCCTACCTGGATGTGGGCAATATGCTGGCTTTTTCCACACCGGAATACTGGATCGAGGTTCTGGGAGAGCGCATCGGAAAGGTGCATGTGAAGGATTACAAGCGGAACGGCGGCCTGAATTCGGGCGGCAGCTGGGTGGATGTCACCTGCGGCAGTGCCGATTGGAAAAAGATCATCCCTGCCTTGCGCAAGGCAGGATACAACGGCTATCTGGTGGGCGAGGTGTTCCGATCCGATCCCGGGATAGCGTGGGAAGATTATTACAAAAAAGTCTGCGGCGAGATCGAAACGGTCTGTCGGTACTAATTCATAAAACATTTCAGGAGGCATACTATGAAAAAACTGGCAATTATCGGATGCGGCGGCATCGGCAGTTATCACCTTGGCCATTTTCTGCAGTTTACGGATCTGGTGGAGTTGGTGGGATTCTGTGATCTGATCCCGGAAAGAGCGGAGGCATTCCAGGCAAAAGCGGGATGTGGCCACACCTACACCGATTACAAAGAGATGCTGGACGCGGAGAAGCCGGATATGGTTTTTGTCTGCGTTCCCCCCTACTGCCACGGTGAGATCGAATTCGATCTGATCGAGCGCGGCATCCACTTTTTCGTGGAAAAGCCGCGGGCGCTGGATCTGGATCTGGCCAGAAAGATCCGTGACGCGGCCGAGGCAAAAGGACTGATCACGGCCAGCGGATTCCAGTGCCGCTATGCGGATCAGATTGTGCAGCCCGCCAAGAAATTCTGTGAAGATAATTCGATCCT
>JAZSCY010000050.1:0-1713 GCA_045530875.1 Eubacteriales bacterium | reverse complement strand
TATATAGAACGTCGCAGGGAGGTGTACCGGTGAAAAAACGGCGCGGGCTGACAACAGCCCAGATTATTATTCTCGGATTTCTTGCAGTGATCTTTTCAGGGGCTTTGCTGCTCCATTTGCCCATTTCATCCCGCAGCGGTGCATCTGTCCCGTTTTTTGACTGTATTTTCACAGCGGTCAGTGCTACTTGCGTTACCGGATTGGTGGTGGTGGATACCGCCCTTACCTGGAGCGGCTTTGGACAGGCTGTGATTCTTTTCATGATCCAGATCGGCGGCCTCGGCTTTATGACGATGGCTGTTATGCTGTCCACACTGGTGCGCCGGCGTGTGTCGGCTCGGGAAAGGGTACTGCTGGCCAATTCCTATAATCTGCTTTCCTTTGAAGGGCTTATGCCTTTCGTACGCCGCATCTTCGGTGGGACTATGCTGATCGAATTGTGCGGGGCCGTTGCCCTTGCCATCCGGTTTGTGCCTCTGTACGGCTGGGGCAGGGGAATCTGGCGCAGTGTGTTCCACGCCGTTTCCGCATTCTGTAATGCGGGATTTGATCTGATGGGTGAGGAAAGCGGTGCGTTCACCAGTCTTACTTCTTTTGTACGGGATCCGCTGATCAACATTACGATCTCACTTCTGATCATGATCGGCGGTATTGGATTTGTGGTGTGGGACGACGTCCTGCATTGGATCCGGGAGCGCCGCCGTTTCTCCGTGTATACAAAATTGGTGCTGGCCGTCTCCGCGGCTGTGTGGATCGGCGGCACCGTGATCATCGCCATCCCGGAATGGAACAATCCCGCCACCCTGGGCGTACTGAATCCCTTTCAGAAAGTAATGGCGGCTTTCTTCCAGTCCGTCACCTTCCGCACCGCCGGATTCAATACCATCGCCCTGGACAAAATGCACATGCTGCCTCAGATGGCCTCTCTTTTGATCATGTTCATCGGTGGAGCGTCCGGCTCTACGGCAGGCGGCGTGAAGGTGGGCACGTTTGGACTTCTGATCTATTCCGCTTGCCTGTACGCCTTTGGCAGAAAGCACATCACCGTGTTTCGTCGCACCGTTCCCAAGGACGACGTGATCCGGGTGTTTACTTTGGTCACTGTCCAGCTTTCGGTGACTTTGCTGGGCGCGTTCGTCCTGATTGGCGGCGGTGTGGATCTGATGCCGGCTCTGTTTGAAACGTTTTCCGCCAGCGCTACGGTGGGACTGTCACTGGGTGTAACACCTACGCTGTCGGCGGTGGGCCGTCTGGTGATTATGACGCTTATGTTCTTTGGCCGTGTTGGCATTCTGACGGTGGCAACCCTCTTGTGCGATAAAGGGGTGCAGGAGCAGAATCAGATGCAGTACGCGGATGTCCATTTGATGATCGGATAAAGAAAGGGTAGAGTATGAGAAGTTTTTGTGTAGTAGGTCTTGGTTGTTTCGGCATGGCACTGACCAATGCGCTTCTGGAAAAGAAGGCGCAGATTTTGGTGATCAGTGAGGACGCCGAGGCGGTAAACTCCATAGCAGATCGAGTGACCGGTGCCGTGATCGGAGATCCCACCAGCGAGGCCGTTCTGCGTTCCGCCGGCGTTGCGGATTACGATTGTGCCGTGGTGTGCATCGATGACAATATGAGTGACAGTATTCTCGCCACCATGATCCTCAAGGAATTGGGTGTGGGCGAGGTGGTATCCCGCGCTATGAACGAGCGTCACAAACGGAT
>JAZSCY010000030.1:0-2788 GCA_045530875.1 Eubacteriales bacterium | reverse complement strand
CTCCTGCACCGTAAGGGATACCACCCGATGTCGCTTGGCGGCACGGGCGTGATCACAGCAGCAGTTCAGGGCGATGCGGCACAGCCAGGTGCTGAGGGAGCAATCTCCCCGGAAGGAGGCGATGGAGCGCCATGCCTTGAGAAAGGTTTCCTGGGAGATGTCGGCGGCATCCTCGGGGGAGGTCAGGGACCGCAGCGCCACGTTGTATACCAGGCGACTGTACCGATCCACAATGACGGAGAATGCGTCGTCGTTTCCGGCCGCTGCCTGTCTGGCCAGGGACAAATCTTCAATGTGTGCCTGCTTGCGTTCATCCGGCGTCTTTGTAATCATGCGCATCCTCCTTTCCTTACCCATATCTATTATAAAAACGAAAGAATCGGCAAAATATTACAGAAAAAATTATTTTTCCCCGCCCTCGCTAAGGGACAGAATCTCCTCGATTTCAGCGAGGGAATTGGCTCCGTGGATCCGTCCACGCATGGCGGCGGCCCCCCGTACACCGGTGAGAAAATGGGCCACACGGCCACGGCATTCCCGGGCGGCGGCACTGTCACCATGCTCACCCACAATATCCCGGGCCAGATGCAAGGCTTCCCGGCGCCGCTCCGCTTCCGTGGGCGGCGTGAAGGATTCGCCCGCCAGAGCCGCCCGGATCTCGGCAAATACCCAGGGATTTCCCAGGGCGGCCCGACCGATGGCCACGCCGTCGCATCCGGTTTTGTCTATCATCACTTTGTAGGATGCCGCATCTCCCACATCCCCGTTTCCGATTACGGGAATACTTTGGGGCAGGGCATCCCGTACCGCGGCGATCACGTCCAGATCCACGCCGGGGCGATACATCTGCTCACGCGTCCGTCCGTGAACGCACACCGCAGATGCTCCCGCCGAGGCGGCGGCAAGGGCGATTTCTACCGCGTTTTTGTGAGAAAAATCCCATCCCGCACGGATTTTCACCGTCACGGGAACGTGATATTTGTCGGCGGCACGTACCGCCGAAAGAGTCAATTCCCGCACCGATTCCGGGGAGCGCATGAGGGCACTTCCATCCCCGGCGGTGACGATCTTTTTCACGGGGCATCCCATATTGATGTCGATGGCGGCGGGGGGAACGTGGGATCGGCATCCCTCGTATTCGCCCGACGCGATCATGGCCACCGCCCGTGCCATCTGATCCGGATCGTGACCGAAGAGCTGGACAGCGCAGGGGGCATCCTCCTCGCTGAGGTAGGCCAGATCGGCGGTTTTCAGATCCCGGTAACAAAGTGCCGCGGCGGATACCATCTCCGTGACGGTGTACTCCACCCCAAATCGGCGGCATTGACGGCGCATGGGCAGATCGGTGAAGCCCGCCATGGGAGCAAGACAAAGCCCGTATTTGATTTCCGTGTTCCCGATGTGCATGGCGGCCTCCTTTTTGGTAGTTGATTTACAGTATAAACGATAATTGTGTCGATTTTGCGAACAAATCGGGGTATTAAGAAATTTTAAGGATTATCTCACCCCGGTGATGTCCCGCACGATCTCCCCGGCGATCATCAGACCTGCCGTGGCGGGCACGAAGGAGATGCTGGCGGGGATGCTTCGACGGGAGGATTCCCCCTCGGGAAGAAGGGGAGAGGGGCGCGGCTCCTCCTTGGAGTACAGCACTTTTACATGGGAGATCCCCCGATTTTTCAATTCCCGCCGCATGACGCGGGCGAGAGGACAAACGGAGGTTTTCGCTATATCCGTGATCTCGAATAGTTCGGGATGGAGCTTGTTGCCCGTGCCCATGGAGGCGATCACGGGAACACCCGCGGCTTTTGCCCGGGCGATGATCTCCAGTTTGGCGGATACGGTGTCGATGGCGTCGGCGATGTAGGACAGCCCCTCAAAGGGAATCTGATCCGCCGTTTCGGGAAGGTAGAACAAATCGTACGTTTCCACCCGGCATTCCGGTGCCACCAGGCGGATTCGCTCCCGTGCGGCATCGGTCTTCCGCATACCCACCGTGTCGGCGGTGGCAAAAAGCTGCCGATTCATGTTGGAGGGGGCGATCTCATCCCCGTCGATGAGCAAAAGGGAACCCACCCCGGCGCGGGCCAGAGCCTCCGCAATATAACTGCCCACACCGCCCAGACCGAATACGGCCACACGGGCACCGTGGAGCTTGGTCATCGCCTCCTCCCCGATCAGGGCAAGAGTGCGGGAATGTATGTTTTCCATATTCGATCCTTTCTTGTGGGGTTCGGGCAATCCTCCCGAAAGACATATGGCTGTTTCAGCCCAACTCAAACAATAATTCCCCCCGCGACGACGGTGTCCCCGTCGTAGAGAACGAGGGACTGTCCCGGCGAGGGCGCACGGGCGGGATCATCCATCTCCACCCGCAGCCGATCTCCGTCCATCACGGCGGTGCAGGGGAATTCCGCTCTTGCATAGCGCAGTTTCACGCTGAGCCGGCGGGGGCTGTCCAGATCCCCCGGGGCGGCAGCCATATATCGCACGTCCTTGGCGTAGACGGTCTTTCCATAGGGATCGTTGGGGGAGATGCTCACCCGGTTGTTCTCCGCATCCCGTGCGGTGACGAACATATGCTGCCCGAGGGCGATGCCCAAACCCCGCCGCTGACCGATGGTGTAGCATGCTTGGTTTTTGGATGGGCCCAGCACCCGTCCTTCTTCATCGATAAACTGACCGGGCGTCAGATCCATCCCCGCATCGGCGAGAAATTTCGTATAATCCCCATGAGGGATGAAGCAGATGTCCTGGGAATCCTTGGTTTTCGCCCCGGGGATGCCGG
>JAZSCY010000357.1:0-8869 GCA_045530875.1 Eubacteriales bacterium | reverse complement strand
GACGGTCAGAAGAACGAAGGTGACCGCCATGCTCAAACGCTTACTGCCGGAGAAGAAGTGCTTTTCGGCGAAGGTAAAGATGTAACCCATCACAGCGCCCAGAGCGAGAGATGCCACGATCTCCACCAGGGGATTGACCAGAATGGAGATCAGATCCACGTTACCGTCCTGCAGGGCACGGGCAATACCGAAGGAAACGGCGAAGATGATCAGGCCCACCGCATCGTCCAAAGCGACTACGGGAAGCAGGATATCGGTGAGTTCGCCCTTCGCTTTATACTGACGGACAACCATCAAGGTAGCCGCGGGGGCTGTTGCGGCGGCGATGGCACCTAGGGTAATGGCCACAGGCAAAGACAGCTTATCCGGCGCGATGAAATGGAAGGCGATGAGGGCCGCATCCACCACCAGGGTGGTGACGACTGCCTGGAAAATACCGACGACGGTGGCCTGTACGCCGTTCTTGCGAAGCTGGGACAGGCGGAATTCGTTACCGATAGAGAAGGCAATAAAGCCCAGGGCAACCTCAGAAATGATACTGAGGGAAGCAATCTGCTCCATGGAATTGAAGCCCAGACCGGGGATATTAAGAGCGCCCAGCAGATAGGGACCAACCAGAATACCGGCAACCAGATATCCGGTGACGGCAGGAAGTTTCAGTGGTTTTACAAAACGGGACATAATAAGTCCGGCGGCAAGCGCGATGGACAGACACAGCAGAGTTGTCATAGAAAAAATGACCTTTCAACATTACAACAAATGATAATTTTCCCAATACTCGGATACGGTGTCTATTATACGCTCTATTTACAGTCTTGTCAAATGAATTCGTGAAATATTCCCCTTTTTCCTGCCGAACATTCCCCGATTTTTCGCCGATTCTTGTGCGATATGCACAATCACGTCCCGTACATTCTGTGCAAATCCCATGAGGGAGCATCCATTGACAGAACATATGTTCTTGCTGTATAATATTACCACGACGAACAAATGTACCAGAAAGGAGTGCCGTAATGACACATGAACAGAAACAGCGGTTTTTAAGCACCTTTGCCCGCACGTTTATTCGGGAAAGTGCCGCGGAAGATGCGGGCATCACCGATGCGCAGGCAAGAGCATGTCTCAGGCGAAAGGACACCCGCGCCGCCCTGGATGCCATGATTTCTGCCCGGCTGGCGGGTAATATACTGGACCGCATCCGCCGGGAATACGAATCCATGGCGTTTGGCGCGGATGAATCCATCCGTCCCATGGACCGGATCCGTGCTTTGGAGCAGCTCCGCCATCTGGCCTCCGAGACCGTGCAGGGGGATGCTCCCTCCCTGATCATCCGGTGTGAATATGTCTGAGTCCGTCGTCTATTTCAACCGGGCATTCGCCGAGGCCAACGCATCCCGATGCCGCTATCGCCTTCTTTGCGGTGGAGCGGGCAGCGGCAAAAGCATGAACACCGCCCAGGATTTTATTCTGAAACTGTCGGACATCCGGTATCAGGGCGCCAATCTGATGGTGGTACGCAAAACGGAGTCCGCCTGCCGTTTCAGCGTATTCGAGGAATTGGTGGGGGCGATCCAGCGCATATTCGGTCCGGAAGCCTCCCGCTTCTGGCAGATCCGTCAGGAGCCCATGGAGATGACCTCGCTCGTGACGGGTGGGAGGATCATTTTTCGGGGAATGAAGGATGAAAGTCAGAGGGAGAGGCTGAAAAGCGTGGCCTTTGAGCGAGGAAAGCTGACGTGGATCTGGTGCGAGGAAGCCACCGAGCTGTACCGGGAGGATCTGGACATTCTGGACGACCGCCTGCGAGGGGATCTTTCCATGATCAACAAGGAGTTGTATTACCAGATCACCATGACCTTCAATCCGGTTCATGCCTCCCACTGGATCAAAAAGCGGTTTTGGGATGCGCCGCCCTCCCCGGATGTATTCCTCCACCGCAGCACGTTTCGGGATAACGCCTTCATCGGCGAGGAATACGCCGCCCGCATGGAACGCCGTGCCCGAGAGGATCCGGCGGGATATGCCGTATACGCGCTGGGCGAATGGGGGCAGTCGGCCACGGGACTGATCCTGACCCGATGGCGGGTGGCGGATCTGGATCCCTCCCCCGATCGGTATGACGGGTGCTGGATGGCCCAGGATTTCGGATACAATCATGCGGATTGCCTGTTGCTTGTGGGCATCCGGGATGGGGCGATCTGCGTACTCAAGGAATTGTATGTCCGCGAAAAGGACACCGCCGAGATCATCCGTCTGGCCGAGGATGGGGGATTTCCCAAGGGGTGCGTCATGTACTGCGACAGCGCCGAGCCGGATCGGATCCGTATGTGGCAAAAGGCAGGATGGCGGGCCGTGGGCGTCATCAAGGAACCGGGATCTGTGGCTTCCCAAATCGACTATCTGAAGCAGCACGAGATCCTGGTGGATCCCCGGTGCGAAAACGTGATCGATGAGCTCTCAAACTGGCGGTGGATGAAAAATGAATCCTCCGGGGAAATGATGGATGAGCCCTGCCCCGTTCACGACGATGCCATGGCGGCCCTAAGGTACGCCACCGAGCCCCTGCGCCGCCCCGAAAAACGCCTGCGCACCCTTCCCAAATACGCCCTCGGCGTATAAACGAATGCCCCGTTTTCTCTTTGCGCCCGGCGGGCGTTCTTTTTGGGGCAAGAAACGAACAAATGTTTTTTATTTTGAAAGGAACTATCTATGCAAGACACCAAAGACATTCTTGCGCATCTGAATGCGTTTTTGCGGACGGATGCGCCCCGTCTTACCCGATTGAACGCCTACTATCTGGGCAAGCACGATATTCTCCGCGCGCCAAAGGATCCCCTGAAGCCGGATAACCGCCTGGTCAACAATTTCTGCCGCAGCATCACGGATTGCACGGTGGGATATTTTATGGGCCGCGGCATCCGCTATGCAGCCGGAGACGATTATACCATGGAGATGATCCACCGCGTCAGCACGGAAAACGACGAGCGTTTCGTTAACAACGCATTGGCAAAAGATCTTTCCGTATGCGGACGCGCTGCCGAACTTCTCTGGTACGACGATCTTTTGCATCCCCGCTTTACACCCCTGTCCCCCGCCTCCGTGATCCCCGTTTACGACGGCGGTGTGGATCCCCATCTCCGTTACGCCATCCGCACCTGCACCGACGAGGACGGCAAGACGATGGTGGAGGTATACGATGACACGGACAAGACGGTATACGGCTATGAGGGCGGCATTCTGACAAAGAAGGAATGCATCCCCCATTTCTTCGGCGAAGTTCCCGTAATCTTCTACGACAACAACCGGGATCGCCAGGGAGATTTTGAGCCGGTTCTGTCCCTGATCGACGCCTACAACCGCCTGCAAAGCGACAGTGTCAACGATTTTGAATTGTTTGCGGACAGCTATCTGGCCATCTCCGGCATGGGCGCGGCGGACGAAGAGGATCTTTCCCGCATCCGTCGGGATCGCGTGATCCTTCTGGATGACGGCGGCGAGGCAAAATGGCTGACCAAATCCGTGAACGACGTATACATCGAGAACATGAAATCCCGCCTGGCCAAGGATATTTACCGATTCTCCGGCACGGTGGACATGGCGGAGGAGACCCTGGCGGGAAATACTCTCTCCGGCGTGGCCATCCGATACCGCCTTCTGAATTTTGAGAATCGGGTATCCGTGACGGAGCAGTATTTCCGCCGCTCTCTGCACACCCGCTGGCGTCTGATCTGCCATCTTCTGAATCTGGCAGGCAAGCGGTACGACAGCGATTCCATCCGGGTGATCTTCACCCGTAATCTGCCCGGTCTGCCCGAGGAAGCGGCGGACATGGCACAAAAACTGACGGGCATTCTCTCCCGCCGATCCGTGATCGAGCATCTGCCCATGGTGGAGGATGCGGAGGCGGAAATGGAGCGAATCCGCCGTGAGAAAGATTCCGAAAAGGAGGAAACGGCATGACGGATGAGACCATGATCCCCACCCTGGAAACCGATGCGATCCTCCCCGAGGAGACGGAGGCGATCCCCGTGGAGGAGGACACACAAAGCGAGGCCATCCGTGCCGCATACGAGGCGGGGCGATCCGATGCTTTGATGGAATCGAATGCCCGCATCACGGAACTGGAAAAGGCTCTCCGGCAGGCAAATCTGGCCGCAAAGCGACGGGAAACGGAGATCCGATGCGGCGAATTTTTGCGGGAGCGGGGATTGGATGCTGCCCTGTCCCCATTCATTCTCGCGCCCCAGGAGACGGAGGTGGAGGAGGAAATCCTTCTCCACCGCGTGGAAGCATTGCGCGGGGCGGTGGATGCTGCCGCTTTGCGTGAGCTGCAGTCCCGGGCCATTTCCACCCGTCCCCAGGGGGAAAAGACTGCCCCTCTCACCGGGGACGTGATCCGGGACACCCCCATCGCCCGCCTGGCGGAGATGATGGGATGAGAGACAATGTGGGGTGTTTTTGAAAGACACCCCACCCAAAAACTTTATCATTATACTGAATTACTGAAAGGAATTTATCAATGAATACCATTTACGAAAATACCGTTCTGGAAGCAAAACTGACCGAGCTGCTCAACTCCAAATTGGAGGTGCGCTCTCTTATGACGGTGGATGACTCCCTCACCGAGAGTGCCGGTCTGAGTAAGGTGATCAACCGCTACACCTACAACGGCACCGTGGAAACCCTGGACGGCGGCGAGGCAAACTCCACCGCCGGCACCCTTCGCTTCACTCCTGAAACCTACACCGTGAAACGCTATCAGCAGACCTTCCGCTACAACGATGTGGAGGCTATGAAGGATCCTGCCCTGATCGACATGGCCCTCGCCGGCGCAGCCGATGTGATGGCCAACCAGCTGAGAAGTGAGTATTTCGATCAGCTGAAGCTCCTTCGTCACCGTCATCCCATTGCCTCCGACACCGTATCCTACACCGACATTGTGGATGCGCTGGGCAATCTGGGCCGTGAGGTAGAGGACGGCTTGTTCATCCTCATGGGCACCGACGGCCGCACCGCCATCCGCCGCGACAGCGATTTCATCACCGCCCATCAGGGTGACATTCTGTACAGCGGCCAGTTCGGTACGTTGTGCGGTATCCCCGTTCTGTTCTCCAAGCTGGTACCTGCGGGCAAGGTGATCATCACCGAAAAGGCCGCAGTAAAATTCTTCGTGAAGCGCGAGGCCGGTCTGGAGCAGAGCCGTGACATCGAAAAGAAGGAAAACACCATCGTATACGAGCGTCACGGCGTGATCGCTCTGGTGGATGACACCTCCTCCGTGATCCTGGGCAAGGCGGCCCCCGCTCTGACTGTATCCGCCTCCGTGAAGGATGGTGCCGCCACTCTCACCGTATCCGGCAAGAGCAAGGAAACAAACAAGGTATACTATCTGGCCGACGCGGATGCGCCTCTTCTGGGAGATGACGTTTCTCTGTGGAACGAGTGGACCGGTACTGCCATTGAAGCCGGCAACGCCAAGTGCATCGCCGTAGCCGAGGTGGATGGGGACGGTCTTGTTATCAAGAGCGGCTGTGCCTCTCTGATCTGATCGGAAACCTGCCTTTGCACCTAAGGAGGTTCTTATGATTACACCTATGGAAATGCGTCTGCGTTTGGGACTGGATCCCACCGACGACGCACAGGATCCTCTGATCGCCCTGCTTCTGGAGGGAGCTGACTCCTACGCCCGCACCTATTGCCGTATGCGGGAGGAGGAGTGCGTCCCGGATCATCTGATCGCCCGGATGGCGCAGGAGGATTACGGCCGACTGGAGGGGGCAGGCTTGTCCTCCTCTACCTTATCCGGTGCAGCGGAATACTACCGATCCTCCTACAGTGATGACATCATGGGCGCCCTGCGCGCCCTCCGTCATCCCGGTACGGTAAGGGGGCGATCCGATTGCGTCTGAGAAAGCAGGAAACATGCACCCTGTATGACGCACCGGTGTACTCCCCCACCGGAGAGGAATCCGCCAACTCGCTGGGGGAGATCCGGGCTTTGTTTGTATCCCGATCCTCGGAGGAAAACAATTCCGAGGATCTCTCCCACGCGGCGGAAACCCTCAGCGTACTGATCCCCGGGCGATACACCCCGCCCGGCGGATTTGTGCGGGGGATGTCCCTTGAGAAGGACGGCGCGGTATACCGTATGCTGACCCCCGTAAAGCTGGGACGCCTCTGGTCCGTAAAATGCCTCCGGATTCATATCGGATAAAGGAGATTCTATGCTGATTACTGTATTATCGGCGGTTCATGCCGCCCTGACTGTACCGCTTATGCCCGCCCCTTCCCATTACCGTCCCCCCTGCGCCACGTTCCGGTATTATCCCGGTGAGTGTGACGGCGTAAAGCAAACCGCTGTGGTTACGGTACGCTCCTTCGCCACCACCGTGGAGGCGGCTGCGCTGGAATTGAGCCGTGTCCGCCGTGCCCTGGTGGGCGACGGGGATGAGGGAAAGATCGGGGAGGCGGACAATCCGCTTCTGGTGCGGGAGATCCATGATCGCTCCACCTTCGGATTCGTCCGCGGTACATCGGCCTATTTTATGCAGGCATCTTTTCACATCACAGGCCGCGCTTGATGCGGCAATCGGGTAAGCCCGAAGAAAGGAACATTTACCACGTGCTGCAAGAAGAAAAAATCTTCGCCCTTGGCCCCGGCCGACTCTACATCGCACCGGCGGGGATCCCCGAAAACAAGATACGCTCTCTTTTGTATTATGCGGGTCCCACCAAGGGCGGAGTGACACTGAAATATGAAACAAAAATCCACGAGATCACCGACTATCGCGGAAAGGTGATCCGTGCCATTCCTTATGGGGAACGTCTGCGGGCCGAGGGTAAGCTGGCCCGTCTGAATCCCCATGTACTGGCGGATGCCATTGGCGCCCCTTATGAAAAGCGGGTTCTGTCCTTCGGCGGCCGGAGAAAAACCGGACGCGCCACAAGGTTGCGTCTGATGCTGGTATGTGCCATTCCCCCGGAGGCGGGCGGCGGAGAATTCGTTTTCTCCATGATCTGCACCGCCGCCTCCGGTACCGCATTCACTTTGTCTGCGGATAAAGACTGCTCCTACACCTTCTCCCTGCTGGGTGAATCCGACGGTGCGGGCATGACAGGAAAGGCGGTGATCGGATGAGTGAAAATATCACTCTGTACTCCCGTGGCGGCAAGCTCACGTTCGGGCGGGAGGGATTTATTCTCAACGAGATCGAGATCGCTCCCCCGAAAATCCACGCCGGCGTCATCGGTCAGCGGCACATCACCATCCGCGGATACATTCTTCCCGCCGGGGAAGATGATACCGCCCGCCGCGCCTCCCTGCAGGCTTTGTCTCGCCGTGTCATACGGCTGGTCACGGCGGAGGACGGATTCTTTTTAGAGGAGGGGAATCGCACCCTCCATCTGTATGCTGCCGAAGCCCCCGATTTTTCAAGGGAAGCTCCCTTCTCTGAGGGGGATGCGGCCTATTTCACGCTGCGTGCCCTTACTTTCGAGGACGATCCTTTTTTTGCCGCGGGAGACAAATCCGTGACCGCCCGGGGCATGGATGGAAAGTTGATCTTTCCTCTGGCCATCACGGAAAGTACGACGATGGCGGTACTGAGCCGACAGGGGGAGATCCACTGCGAAAACCCGGGCGATGTTCCCTGCGGATTCACCTTATCCGTGCAGGCGGAGGACGGCCCTCTCACCTCTCTGAGTATTTCTCTGGGTGACGAATTTCTGCACATCGACTATCCTTTGCCAAAGGGTGAGATCATCACCATCTGCACCGTTCCCGGACAAAAGAACGTATACAGCGAGGGCCGATCCATCCTTTCGGCGGTGGATTGGAGCAGTACCTTCTTTTCGCTTCCGGTGGGAGACAACCGCATTTTCTGGCAGGCGGAGGGGGAGGGATATCCCCGCCTTACCCTGACATGTACCCCCTTATATCTTTGAGCAACGGAAAGGAGATTCTTTCTTGGATATTCATGTTTTTACCCCCTCCCTTGCGTTATCCCATCTTTGTGACCGGGCTCTGTCCGTCCACGCCACCGAGGAGTGGAACGGGCCGGGCGCGTGTCAGCTGATCATCCCCCGGGACGAGGCGAAAAAATTCCCCCTGGAGGGAATTTTGAGCATACCCGGCATCGGCGGCGGATTCTTCATCGAATCGGTGCGGGATGACACCTCCGAGTGTACCGCCACCGTGACGGGCCGGGGTGTTCTGCAAGCCTTTGGCCGACGGATTCTCACCGACGCTCCCCACATCATCGGATCGGCGGAGGATGCCATTCTGGATCTGGCGCAGGATTATGGGGCGGATGCTCTGCCGGGCAATCTGTCCCTGATCCGCTACGGATTCCCCCAGAGTGTGGATGTATTTCCGCCCCGCGGCTCTTTGCTCACCGCCATCCGATCCATCGCCCGTCCGGCGGGTCTGGGGCTTCATCTCCGGCTGGATCGGGGGGCGAAAGAGTTTTTGTTCAGCGTCCGTGGAAGTACGGAGGGCGGACATTTTCTCAGCCGATCCCTCGGCAATCTTCTCTCCGTTCTCCGGGTGGAGGACCGACGGGATTACGTCAATCGCGTGACTGTCCGGGGCAGATCCGGGCAGGTAACGGTGTCTGCCGCCGACTGCATCCGGGACGGATTTGACGACAGCAGCGCCCCCTTGCGGGAGTATCTTCTGTTTGCGTCCGACGTGGATGTGTCCGATTTCTCCTCGGAGTCGGATTTTCAGGCGGAGTTGTATCAGCGGGGTGTGCGCTTCCTTCTGGATCGGCGCCCCAAAACCTCCGCGTCCATCGAAACGGATGCGGCTACCGCGCAGAGTGTGATCCCCGGGGAGATTTGTCCTCTGGCCGATCCTCTGCTGGGCCGG
>JAZSCY010000083.1:0-4521 GCA_045530875.1 Eubacteriales bacterium | reverse complement strand
GGCCTCCGACTTGGACGGTCTGAAAAACACCGTTCGTTTTCTGAAGGAAAAGCGATGCTCGGTGGAATATCTGGACTCCACGATTCCGCTGCATTTCCTCATTGAGTTGTACCGGGGGGATGATTCCGCCACGGTAGAGGTGCGTTACAGCCATACCAACATCGTACATATCACGAAAAACGGCGAGACGGTGTTCAAGGTAGAGGGTCTGGTGGAGGTCACCGAGGTGGCCGACCGGAGTGAATTGAGCATTGAAAACATCGTGGCATTCGCCAACGAGATTGAACTGGAAAAGATTCTTCCCTTCACCGAGAAGCAGATTGCGTGCAACATGGCGATTGCGGAGAGGGGCATGCAGGGGGATTTTGGCATCGGCATCGGTCGGGCCATTCTGGAAACCTATGCCGACAGCACCTACACAAAGATGCGTGCGTATGCCGCCGCCGCATCCGAGGCACGGATGGACGGATGCGATATGCCGGTCATCATCACCTCCGGCAGCGGCAATCAGGGCATTACCTCCACGGTGCCGGTGATCGTATTTGCCAGAGAAAACGGCATTCCCGAGGAGCGGATGCATCGGGCGCTGGTGTTCTCTGCCCTGCTCACCATCTATCAGAAGGAATATATCGGCAAACTGTCCGCGTTCTGCGGTGCGGTGTCTGCCGCCTGCTCTGCCGGTGCGGCCATCACCTACATCAAAGGCGGCACGCTGACCCAGATCAAGGATACGGTGGACAACACGCTGGCGGACGTGCCCGGCATCATCTGCGACGGTGCGAAAGCATCCTGCGCAGTAAAGATCTCCTCCGCACTCGATGCGGCGTTGTTCGCTCACTCCCTGGCGATGAAAGGCAAGGTGTACGCCTCCAACACAGGTATTCTGCAGGACGACACTGGAGAGACCATCAGCTGTGTGGGTCACATCGGTCGCGTGGGCATGCAGCCTACGGACCAGGAGATCGTGAAGATCATGATTCAGGGGTAAGATAACCAATTCACCGGACGGAAGTCATTCCGTCCGGTGTGTTTTTTGTGAAATCCCCCATGAATCCGGCACATTCCCTTGATTTGCGCACCGATGGATGGTATAATAATTCACAAATCACACATAAGGATCACAGGTATGAAAATCATCGACCGCATCACTCAGAATACGCTTTCTTTATCCTTCGAGGTATTCCCCCCCAAGACGGAGATGCGCTTTGACAGCGTAAAATCCGCCACCGAGGAGATCGCCAAGCTGCGCCCGTCTTTCATGAGCGTGACCTACGGTGCCGGCGGCGGTACCAGCCAGTACACGCTGGATATCGCCAAAAATATCAAAGAACTGTATGACGTGCCCACCCTGGCTCATCTGACCTGCGTATCCTCCACAAAAGCGACGGTGCGGGAAAAGATCCGCCAGATCCGGGAGGCGGGGCTGACCAACGTGATGGCGCTCCGGGGCGATATTCCTGCCGGTCGGGAGAATGAGGATCGGAGCGGATGGGACTACCGTCACGCGGTGGATCTGATCCGTGAGCTCAAGGAATCGGGGGCGGATTTCTGCATCGGCGGTGCCTGCTATCCCGAAATCCATCCGGAAAGCGCAAACCAGAAAGAGGATATTCAGTATCTGAAGGAAAAAGTGGATGCGGGATGCGATTTTCTGACCACGCAGATGTTTTTTGACAACAATCTTCTGTACAATTTCCTGTACAAAATCCGGGAGGCGGGGATCACCGTGCCCGTTGTGCCCGGCATCATGCCCATCACAAACGCCAATCAGGTGGAGCGGGCTGTGAAACTGTCCGGATCCTTTATGCCCCAGCGGTTCAAGAGCCTGGTGGACAAGTTCGGCTCCGATCCTGCCGCCATGAAGCAGGCAGGCATCGCTTACGCCACGGATCAGATCATCGATCTGTACGCTAACGGCGTCAAAAACGTACACGTTTATTCCATGAACAACCCGGATGTGGCCGCAAAAATCCAGGCCAATCTGTCGGACATTTTGGGAAAATGATCCCACGGACGAAGTTTTACGAAGCGCCGCCCGCAAGCAGAAAAGAGATCCTTCGCTATGCGGGATGTGCCGTAGCCGATGCAGCCACCGCTTCGCTGATGGAGAATTGTTTGACGGAAGCGGCCAATGCGCTGGTATACAAGATATGCTATCGGGAATTGCCGGTGACGGTTGCGGGAGAAACCTGTGATTTCGGCGCATTTTCCGTTTCGTCCGGGAATCTCGCGGGAAATCTGTCGGGATGCGGCCGCGTGATCCTGTTCGCCGCCACGGTGGGGGTAGGCATCGACCGGCTGATTCACAAATACTCCCACATCGCGCCCTCCCGGGCATTGATGATGCAGGCCATAGGAGCGGAGCGGATCGAGGCGCTGTGCGATCTTTTCTGCGCCGATATGGAAAAAGAACGGGGAGGATCTCTTCGTCCCCGGTTCAGTCCGGGATATGGGGATTTGCCGCTGGAGGTGCAGAAGGATATTCTGACTCTGCTGGAGGCACCGAAGCGGATCGGGCTATCGCTGAATGACAGTCTGCTTATGTCCCCCACCAAATCCGTTACCGCCTTTGCGGGAATCACCAACACTACTGAATGAGGCATGTATGAACTTTACCGAATTTCTGAAAGAAAACATTGTCCGTCTGGACGGCGGCATGGGAACCCTTCTGCAGGCGCAGGGATTGGCACCGGGTGAATATCCGGAGAGATGGAACATCACCCATCCGGAAATCATCACCCGCATCCATCGGGAGTATTATGACGCGGGCAGTAACGTCATCTGCACCAACACCTTTGGGGCTAACTGCCTGAAATTCTCCGAGGATGAATTGGAGACGATCCTCCGCGCCGCGGTGAAGAACGCCAAGGCGGCACGGGATGCCTCGGACGGAGATCAGCCGAAATATATCGCCTTGGACATCGGCCCCACCGGAAAGCTGCTCAAACCCTTGGGAGATTTGGATTTCGAGGATGCGGTGGAGGTATTCGCCAAAACCGTGCGGATCGGTGTCGCCTGCGGGGTAGATTTGATCCTCATCGAGACGATGAACGATTCCTACGAAACCAAGGCCGCTCTTTTGGCGGCCAAGGAGAACGCTTCCCTGCCCGTCCTGGTATCCAACGCCTATGGCGAGGACGGAAAACTGATGACGGGAGCCACGCCGGCGGCCATGGCAGCGATGCTGGAGGGCATGGGCGCGGACGCCATCGGTGCCAACTGCTCTCTCGGACCGGATCAGCTCCGCGGCGTGGCAGAGGAACTCCTGAAATACGCTTCCGTTCCCGTGATTCTGAAGCCCAATGCGGGCTTGCCCAAGGTGGTGGACGGAAGTACCGTTTACGACGTGGATGCACAGTCCTTTGCGGAGTCCGTCACAGATCTGGTGAAAGCGGGGGTGCGCGTGATCGGCGGATGCTGCGGCACCACGCCGGAATTCATCCGCGCGCTGACAGATAAAACCCGGGATTTTATTCCCGCACCGCTGACAAAGAAAAGCCGGACGGTTGTATCCTCCTACACCCATGCGGTGGAATTCGGTGCGTCCCCGATTCTCATCGGTGAGCGAATCAATCCCACGGGCAAGAAGCGCTTCAAGCAGGCTTTGGTGGAGAAGGACATGGATTACATCCTGGCCGAAGGTGTAAAGCAGGAAGAAGCAGGCGTTCACATTCTGGATGTGAACGTGGGATTGCCCGAAATTGACGAGGCGGAAATGCTGAAGTCTGCGGTAGGCGAATTGCAGGCTGTCACCGATCTGCCTCTGCAAATTGATACCGCCGATCCGCGGGCCATGGAGATCGCTTTGCGCCGCTATAACGGTAAGGCAATGATCAACTCCGTGAACGGCAAGCGGGAAAGCATGGACGCCATCTTCCCGCTGCTGAAAAAATACGGCGGCGTGGTGGTTGCCCTGACGCTGGATGAAAACGGAATTCCCGACACGGCAGACGGACGCGTGGCCATTGCGGAGAAGATTCTGGCCGTCGCCGCGGAGTACGGCATTGGGAAAAAAGATATAATTTTCGATACGCTGGCCATGACGGTCAGCGCGGACAATCGGGCGGCTCTGGCCACCCTGGAATCCCTCCGCCGGATCCGGCACGAGCTGGGATGTCACACCTCCCTGGGCGTGTCCAACGTATCCTTCGGTTTGCCGGGGCGGGATGCGGTCAACAGCACGTTCTTTGCGATGGCCTTATCCAAAGGTCTGTCTGCGGCTATTATGAATCCCTATTCCGCCGATATGATGAAAACGTACTACGCCTACCGGGCACTGGCCGGACTGGACGAAAACTGCGCGGACTATATCGCCCGGGCGGACTCTTTTACCGCGGCACCTGTGACGGTATCAACCCCAGCGGCTGTGAGCGGCACGGAGAATGATCTGTCCGATCTGCAAAAAGCCATTGCCAAAGGATTCAAGGACAAGGCGGCGGAGATCACAAAATCCTACTTGGAAAGCATGCTGCCGCTGGACATCGTAAACGGAGAGATCATCCCGGCCTTGAACGCGGTGGG
>JAZSCY010000010.1:0-2231 GCA_045530875.1 Eubacteriales bacterium | reverse complement strand
TCGGCCGGAAACGGTGGCTGCCCCGCTGCGGGAAACATTGGCGGCCGCGCTGGCTGCTTTCTCCCGCCCGAGAGAGGATGTGCTATTTTGTGATCCTTTCTGCGGATCGGGCACCATTGCCATCGAAGCGGCCATGCAGATGCTCCGTATCGCTCCGGGCGTATCCAGATCCTTTACGGCGGAGAGTTTTCCCGCCTTTGATGCCTTACTGTGGCAATCTGCCCGAGAGGAAGCCCGGGATCTTGTGATCCGCGACAGTGCTTTTGAGGTTCGTGCCTCGGATATTGATCCCGAATGTGTACGCATCGCCACGGAATCCGCCAAGCGTGCCGGTGTGGATACCCATGTGCATTGTCATGTGGCCAATGCTTTGGATATCGAATCGGCCGGACGCCGGGGAACGGTGGTCACCAATCCCCCCTACGGCGAGCGGCTGATGACTCAGGACGAGGCGGTGCAGCTGTACCGGGATATGGGACGGGCTTTTTCCCGCCTGGGCCGGTGGCAGATCTACATTCTTACGCCTAACGAGGAATTTGAACGGCTGTACGGTCGCCGTGCGGATAAAGTCCGCAAATTGTACAACGGTATGATGCCGTGCCTTTTCTATCAATTCTTCAAGCCGAAAAACTGAATAAACAGACAGCTCCCGGCTCATACTTTTTATAGTATGAAAACAGACGGGAGCTGATTTTTTTGCAGATATTCAATCAGAAACTTACCTCCTCCTACGATGACAATATTCTCATGATGGATCGCCTTCTGCGGGTGGATAAAAGTTTTGATCTGATCCGCCGCCCCATGCGGGTGGGAAATACACGCATGGTTATGTACTACATCGACGGGTTCACCCAGACAGCCAGTATGCAAAAGCTGATGATGCATCTGCTCACGGTTAAGGATTTCGGGGACGGCAGTACCGATGCGGCAAAAAAATTTGCGGAGGAAAACGTGCCTACCGTGGAGGTAGATGTTACCGATTCCGTGGATACGTTGATCCTCATGACTATGTCCGGGTGCAGTGTGCTTTTGTGCGAGGGATTCGGCCCCAACGCCATCGTCATCGATCTGCGCACCTATCCCGCACGTGAAGCCAGCGAACCTGAGAACGATCGGGTTATGCGGGGCAGCCGGGACGGGTTTGTGGAGACGCTGATCTTCAATACAGCCATGATCCGCCGCCGCATCCGGGACACCTCCCTCACCGTGGAATATATCAATGCGGGAAAGAGTTCCCGTACGGATATGGCGCTGGTCTACATGGCGGATAAAGCGGACAGGCAGTATGTGAAGGAGTTGGGGGATAAAATCCGCAATCTGAAAACGAGTTCGCTGGTTTTGGGCCATCAAAGCGTGGCGGAAAGTCTGATACGGACGAAATGGTACAATCCCTTTCCCAAGATACGCATGACGGAACGCCCCGACGCAGCGGCCGCATCCATTTTGGAGGGAAATGTGATCCTTTTGTGCGATAATAGCCCGGAGGCGATGATCTTTCCCACCACGTTTTTCGATTTTTTGCAGGAAACGGACGATTTCTATTTCCCACCGCTGACGGGATCTTATCTGCGGATTCTGCGGCACGTGGTATTCTGGCTCACCGTGGCACTGACGCCCACCTGGTATCTGCTTTTGAAAAATCCCGCCTGGATCCCACCGGGGCTGTCGATGATCGTGCCCCAGAATCCGGGTGCCTTGCCGATCCTGGCGCAGTTATTTTTAGCGGAGTTTGCCTTGGATGGACTCAAACTGGCATCGCTGAATACACCGAATATCCTGTCCAATTCCTTGTCCGTGGTGGGCGGCCTTTTGCTGGGAGATTTTGCCGTCACGGTGGGATGGCTGTCCCCGGATGTAATCCTGTATATGGCCTTTGTGGGCATCTCCAACTTTACCCAGTCCAGCTATGAGTTGGGCTATGCTTTCAAATATATGCGCATGCTTCTGCTTATTCTGACCGCGCTGTTCAATGTCTGGGGATACGCGATCGGGTGGGTGCTTGTATTTGTGCTTATCGCTTCCAACACTACTGTAAACGGAAAGCGAAACTATCTCTATCCGCTGATCCCGTTCAACGGAAAAGCCATGATGCGCCTGCTTCTCCGTGTGAAAAAGCATGACTAAAAAAAGATCGCCTGAAGGCGATCCTTTTTTATACCGTTGTATTCCTAGATTTTGCGCCGTTTTTGCGGCTTCTTCTCCGGTTTTTCACAGCCCGGTTGTAGGCGGCG